>PXES01000313.1 GCA_003564655.1 Paracoccaceae bacterium | reverse complement strand
GGCTGGCCGGTTGCGGATCTTTTCGGCGGGGATATCCGTCTGCTCATGTGCCCCAGCCATCATCCTGGAGGCACGACATGAATCCGCTCAGGCGAGTTGTGCAAAAGTGCCCCGCTGCGACACCATACACCCGTGACCTGTCGTGCGGCGCGATTGAAAGGGTGTGCCGGTGGTTGCCAGTCCTGCACGACACCCCGACGACACGCAGGCGCGGCGCGGACATGGCGATCCATCCACTCGGATCTAACGGGGATGTCATAAAGTCGGTCGGTGATCCATCAGAGTGATGGCGCCCGCGCTGGCGCTGGCGGAGGCTATCGACATGCCGCCGCGGATGACCGGCACCAAGGCGTATCCGGGCTATGGCCTGCGGCTGCATTGCCTCAGTCAGCGCTGGTGAAATCACGCAACAGGGCATTGAACAGCGCAGGCTTTTCCAGATGCGCGGCGTGGCTGGCACCGGGGATCACGGCGAGTTCCGCGTCCGCTATCCCAGCCCACAGTGACGCGACCTGCGGCCAGCGGTAGGAGCGGTCCTGATCACCCCAGATGATCCGGCAGCGCAACCGCATTTCCGCCAACGCCCCACGCCCATCCCAGTCGCGCATCGCTGCAAGCGCGTTGCGGGCGGCCTCGGGGCTCGCCTGATGGCCGAGCGCGCTTGCCAGCGCGTGGCCCGGGGCCGCGGCCCCGTCGCGAAACCATGTCGCGCTGATCCGGTCTGCGGTGGCCGCGACCCCGTCTGCCTCGAGCCGGGCCATAGAGGTCTCGATGGGCTCGAACCGGTCGGGCATCAGCCCCAGCGGCCCCGTGCCGTAGAGCACCAGCCCGTCCAGCCGGTCGGCATGCCGGGCCGCGATCTCCTGTGCGATCATCCCGCCCATGGAGTGACCCATCAGCGTGAAGCGCCTGACCCCGAGCCCTGCAAGGCAGTCCATCATAGCGCCCGCGAATTCTGCGATCCGCGCAGGCCCCGGCAGGCCGTTCGAGCCCCCGAAGCCCGGCAGGTCGGGGGCGATCACGTCATGGCTGCCCCGAAACGCCGCGATCTGGTCCTGCCACTGCGCCGACCCGCCGAGATAGCCATGCACCAGCACCAGCGCCGGCCCGGCCCCCGCGCGCCGGACTGCGAGCGACCCGCTCAGCGCGACTGCTCCGGCAGCCAGAGCGCGAATTGCGGAAAGGCGATCATAAGCCCGACAAGCACCACCAGCGCCGCGATGAAGGGCAGCGCCCCCACGATCACGTCCGGCACCGAGACCTTGCCCCGGCTGATGCCGGATATGACGTAGAGATTGAGCCCCACAGGTGGTGTGAGTACGGCGATCTCCATGGTGATCGTGTAGATGATGCCGAACCAGATCAGGTCGAACCCGGCGGCCACAACCAGCGGAATGATCACCGGCAGCGTGATGAAGGTCATCGAGACCGGTTCGAGGAACATGCCCAGCGCGATGTAGAACACGATGATCAGCGCCAGCACCATATAGGGTGACAGCTCGAACGCCAGAAACAGCGCGGTGAATTGCTGCGGCACGCGGTAGTAGTTCAGCACGAAGCCGAACAGCACGCCCGCCGACAGCAGCAGGCCGAGATAGCCCATGGTGCGCATGGTCGCCATCAGCGCCTCGACGAACCCTTTCCAGCGCAGCCCGCCGACGCCCACCGCCAGCGCCACTGTCACCAGTGCTGCAATGGCGGCGGCCTCGGTGGGCGTGGCGATGCCGCCATAGATCGAGACGGTGATCACCCCGCCGATGACGATGATCGGCCCCAGCGAGACGGCGATCTGCAAGAGCTTCAGCCGCGGGCCAGTGTCGCGGTCGGGCACATGGGAGGGGTGCAGCCGGCCCCAGACCAGCACCACGACCACGAAGAGCGCGGTCAGCATCAGCCCCGGCACCACGCCCGCCATAAACAGCTGTCCGATGGACTGGTCGCTGACGATACCGTAGAACAGGAGGATCAGGCTTGGCGGCAGCAGCACGCTCAGCGTGCCGCCCGCCGCCAGCACGCCGCTGGCGAGCCTGCGGTCATAGCCCAGCCGCAGCATTTCGGGCAGGGCAACGCCGCCGATGGTCAGCGAGCCCACCATGCTCGACCCCGACACTGCCCCGAACCCCGCGCAGGCCCCGATCGAGCCATAGGCCGCCGCCCCGCGCAGGGGCACGCCCTTGTGCAGGAACATGTAGAGATTCGCGCCGATATTGGATCGGCTTATCAATTCGCCCAGGAACACGAAGAGCGGCACGGCAAGCAGGATGTAATTGATCCACACCCCCCAGAGCTGCAACTGCGACGAGACCAGCGAGCTGCTGAAGGTCTGGATCTGCCACAGGAAGGGCAGCGAGGCTGCGGCCAGCGCGAAGGGGATCGGCAGGCCCAGCGCGATCAGCAGGATCAGCAGGCCCAGCAGGCCGAGGGCGACTTCATACCATTCCATCACGCTCGTCCTTCTGCGGGGGTGGGCTGAACGCGATCTGCATCAGCCGCAGGGTGGCATAGAGGGTGAAGACGCACAGCGCCGTCGCCGCCGACGCCCAAAGCATGTAACGCGGCCAATTCAGGATCTCGGACGAGGCCCCGGAATTGTAAGCGCGAATGGTGGCGTTGACTGTAGTGATCGAGAAGAACACCCCGATCAGCACCATGATCGCGCCGTTCATCAGCGCGATCAGCTTTTGCAGTCCTGGGCTGAACTGGTCGGTCAGCAGGGTGACGCGCGGGTAGCTGTCCTCGCGCATCGCATAGGCCAGCCCCAAGAGCGCCACCGGGAACAGCAGCAGTGCCGTGGCCTCGGTCACCATCCGGTCGGGGCGGCCCATGCCGTAGCGCATGAACACCCCGTAGCTGATCCAGACCATCTGGATGACGATGATCGCCGATCCGATGATGGCCAGCGCCACGACCACCCATTCGACAGCGCGTGTCATCCGGTCGATCAGTCTGAGCATGACGCCCTCCGATACCTGTCGTGGCGCTTTGGCCCTAGAGTTGGTGCTGCGCGAAAAGGGCGCGGATCTGTTCGGCAAGTTCGGGGCCGCAGCCTTCTTCAACCTCTTCAGACCACAGTTCAGCGATTTCCGAGATCATCTCGTTGCGTTCAGAGCTGCTGATCGAAACGGCCGCACCGCCACCCTTCATGACGGCGTTGCCGACCTGCTGGTCGATCCAGTCCTCATACATCGGCTGAAGCCAGGCTTCGGTCTCGGCCCCGGCCTCGAGGATCGCGGCCTGATCCTCTTCGGACAGGCTGTTGAAGCGGTCGAGGTTCATCATGTACTGGATGTTGCCGTAGAAGAGGCTTGCGTTGACCATGTAGGGCATCACGTTCCAGAGCTGCCACGAGCTGTAGGTCGCGACCCCCATGTTGATGCCGTTGACCACGCCGCGTTCGGCGGACTGGAACACCTCGCCGGGTGCGACGAATACCGGCTGGCCGCCCCAGGTCTCGATCATCAGGCTGACCAGCGGCCCGATCGAGCGCACGAGCAGCCCGTCAAGCTGATTCAGCCCGTCGATGGGGCCCTGGAACCACCATTCCTGATCGTAGGAATAGTTCGAGTTCATCACCGGGATCAGTCCGACCTCGGCGGCCTCGGGGGCGATGAGTTCGGCATAGGCGGCATCCAGCCCGACCTGGTCTTCAAGGTCGATCGCCGCCGGGTAGAGCGAGGTTACCCGGTAGCAGGGCAGCCGCGTGTCGGCCGAGATCCAGCTGATGTCGGCCACGCCGCCTTGCAGCGCATCGACGCCATCCGACCAGCCATGCAGCGTCGAGGCCGGGAAGATATCGACATTCAGCCGACCTTCGGATTTCTCTTCCACCAGTTCGGCGAATTTCTGGAAGCCCTGATAGCGGATATCGGTCTCGTTCACATAGGTCGAGACACGGATCGTTTCGGACAGGGCCGTGCTGCCGAGTGCGGCAGCCGTAAGCGAGAGGGCAAGAAGTTTGAGAGGGGAGGAAGGCATCAGGATCTCCTGTGTTGGGGCGAAGGGGTGGACTGCTCAGGCAGCCTTCTGGGATTGAAAGAGGTGGCCATAGGCGAAGAGGGCGATGGACCCGCCCGTATGCAGAAAGACCACGCGGTCGGTTTTCGCAAAGGCCCCCGCGCGGACCATGGCGACCAGCCCGGCAAAGCCCTTGCCGGAATAGACCGGGTCCAGCAGGATACCCTCGAGCCGGGCCAGCATCAGCATCGCATCGACCATCGCCTCGGTCGGCTGGCCGTAGCCGTCGCCGACCTGCTCGTCGAACGCGACCACGCTCTCGCGCGGCAGATCGCCCCGAGCGCCCAGCAGTTCCGCCGTGCGCAGGGCGAGGCCATGGACATTGTCGATCTGCTTCTCGCGCGGGGCGCGGACCGAATAGCCCGTCACCGGGATCGGCGCGTTGAGCGCGTGCAGCCCCGCCACCAGCCCCGCCTGCGTGCCCGCCGAACCGGTGGCGTGCACGATATGGTCGATCCGCAGGCCCATCGCATCGGCCTGGCCCACCATCTCCTGCGCGCAGGCGGCATAACCCAGAGCGCCGACAGGGTTCGACCCCCCTCCCGGAATGACATAGGGCTTGTGGCCCGCGCTGCGCAGGCTCTCGGCCAGCGCCTCGGCCTCGGCATTCATGTCCAGCCCGCCCGAGCGGAAATTGAGGTGGCAATCCATCATCTCGTCAAGCAGCACATTGCCCGCAGTCTCGTAATCGGCCCCCTGATTCGTCACGCGCCGTTCGAGCAGCGCGTGACAGGCCAGCCCCGCGCGGGCGGCAGCGGCAGCGGTCTGGCGCACGTGGTTCGACTGGGTGGCACCCTGTGTGACCAGCGTATCGGCCCCCTGTGCCAGCGCATCAGCGAGCAGGAATTCCAGCTTGCGGGTCTTGTTGCCGCCCGAGGCCAGCCCGGTGCAATCGTCGCGTTTGATCCAGATTTCGGGGCCGCCCAAGGCTTCGCTCAGCCGGTCGAGACGCTCCAGTGGCGTCGGAAAATGGCCCAGCCGGTAGCGTGGAAATCGCGCGAGATGCATTTTTCTGTCCCTGTCCTTTTTCTTTAAACATGTAGATCATCGAATTTACGCTTGATCAAATGCGAATTTCGGCCTTTAACATGCACAAATTGCATGTATTGAGGTGGCGATGCGGCTGGAATGGCTGGACGATATCCTTGCCGTGGCCGAGCATGGTTCGTTTCAGGCGGCCTGCGAGAAGCGTAACATCTCGCAACCGGCCTTCTCGCGGCGCATCCGCCAGATCGAGGAGGCGCTGGGTACCCCGCTTTTCGACCGCAGCACACGACCCGCGCGGCTGACGGCGCATGTGGTCGAGCAGCTGGACCGCATGCGCGAGTTGTCCACCGGAATGCGCGACCTGACCGCTGCGCTGCGCGACGCGGGTGGACAGCGGCGGCGGCTGGTGATCGTGTCGCAACACGCCATCGCGGCGACCTCGACGCCGGAAATCATCGGCCGTTTCGCCGATCTCGACATCGACACGCGCTTGCGCTCGGCCAATCGCGACGATTGTCTTGCCCAGATCATGACGCGCCGCGCCGATGTGGCTTTCATCCATGATGTGTCGGACGCTCAGGAAATCCCGGGCGCGCAATTTCTGGACATGCAGCAGATCGGTACGGAAACGCTGATCCCCGTCTTCGCGCGCGACCGGCTGGAGGTGCTCAACGCGTCCTATGCGCGGGGTGAGTTGCCGGTCATCGCCTATCCGGCGGATGTGTTCCTCGGCCAGGTGCAGCGTCGCCTGATCTTTCCGCGCCTCGCGCGCATCGGGCGTATCAGGCCGCGCCTGGAAACGGCCCTGACGCTGGCAGCGCTTGAATTCGCGCGTTCGGGATTTGCAGTGGCCTGGATCCCCGAGCCGCTTGCCAGGGCGGATCTCGATGCGGCGCGGCTGGTCAATCTGCGCTCGACCCTGCCCACGGTCCCGATGACCCTGATCGCGGCTTGCCTGCACGACGCGGCGGCACCGGTCACAAGGAGTGTCTGGGACCGAATCAAGGCACAGTCCGACGCCTGACGCGGCCCGAGGCTGCTCGCGCCGCGTCCAGTGCCACCCGACCAACCCGCAAACCGTCGCTGGCAGACGCAGCCCATGAAAATCCCGGCCCGCCGACCGCGCCTCAAACGAATAGCGCCCCGCTTTACGTGCTTTTCACCTGATGGAGTTAAACCACGCCTTCGTCCCGTCCGCCCTTGGCTTAATGCACCCGGGTGATCTCAGCCGGTCAGCGGGCAACCCTTGACCCAGACGGCTTTCAGCGTGTTGTCGGGCGCAAGCAAAACCAGATCGGCCCGCGCATCGCGACACAACCGGCCGCGATCCGATGCCCCGATGAGATCGGCGGGAATGCGCGTCGCCATCGCCAGTGCCCGTTGCAGGGGCCAACCATTGGCAACCAGGTTTGCGACCGCTTCTGCCATGGTCACATCCGCGCCTGCCAGCGTTCCATCCTCCAGCGTCAGGCGATTTCCGGCGCGGGTGATGCGTCGGCCGTTGAGGTCGAACCCGGTCAGATCTGTTCCCGCGACCGACATCGAGTCGGTCACCAGAAACAGCTCATCCTCGCGCTTGAGGTGCAGCGCGATCTCCAGGCATTCGGGTGCCACATGCACCCCGTCGGCGATGATCCCGGCGCGCAAAGGAGAGGTGAGCGCGGCCCCGACCAGACCGGGGGCGCGGGCCTGCAGCCCGCCCATCGCGTTATACAGATGCGTGACACAGCGCGCCCCGGCCGCATGAGCCGATAGCGCTGCCTGCGCCGAACACCCGCTGTGCCCCAGGCTGACGATGACACCGGCGCCAGCCAGGGTCGCGATCTGCGCGTTCGTGACCGCGCCGGGGGAAAGCGTGACCATCAGCGCGGGAAGGGTCGTCGCGGCCTCGCACAGCAAGTGCAGATCATCCTGCTGCATCGGGCGGATCAGATCCGCGTGATGGGCGCCCTTGCGCGCGGGGTCCAGATGCGGCCCTTCCAGATGCAGCCCGGAAAAGCCCTGCACCTGCCGCGCATGCGCCTCGACGCCCGCAGCAACCACGCGCGCGGTTGCCTCGGGGGTATCCGTGATCAGCGTCGGCAGGATCGCCGTCGCCCCCAGCCGGGCATGCGCGGCGCATATGCGGGACAGTTGATCGGCGTCGGTCTCTGCCCCGACGAGTTCACCGCCCCCGCCATTGACCTGAAGATCGACAAACCCGGGGGCCAGCACGCCCGCGCCCAGATCCGTGAGGTCATGCGCCTCGGGCCAGGCGGAATCTGCGGTGTGCAGGGCCGCGATGCGCCCGTCCCCAGTGATGCTGACAGCCGCATCCGCATGCAGTCGCCAGCCGTCAAAGACATGCGCCGCGCGAAAGAGCCGGGGCATCACACGGTCTCGGTTATCTTGCGCAGGTGGCGCGGTGTGTCGGGGTGCAGGCCGCGCCTGCGGGCCAGCGCCTCGATGAAGGCGTAGAACGACACCACGCGCAACAGCGGGTCCAGCATCGGGTGCAGGGGCGCGACGACCGGCAGGGGGCTGACATCCGCCATCGCGGCGGTCACGAACACATCCGCCCCCTGCGCGTGCAGACGTTCTGCCGTACCGGTGAAGCTGTCGCGCGCGGCGTCCTCGCAGATCAGGCCAAGCACCGGGAAGCCGCGTTCGACCAGCGCGGCCGGGCCGTGCAGCACCTCAGCCGCCGAATAGGCCTCGGCGTGGATGGCCGACGTCTCCTTGAACTTGAGCGCGATCTCGCTGGCGATGGCATAGCCCGCGCCCCGCCCCAGCACGTAGAGCGCCGAGGC
>PXES01000349.1 GCA_003564655.1 Paracoccaceae bacterium | reverse complement strand
CCTGACCGTGGCCGATGAGCGACTGGTGACGGAAAACGGCGTGATCATCGTGGGTTACACCGATTTCCCCAGCCGGATGGCGGCGCAATCCTCGACGCTGTACGCCACCAATATCCGCCACATGCTGACCGACCTGACACCCGACAAGGACGGCGTCATCAACCACAACATGGAAGATGACGTGATCCGCGGCGCGACCGTGACCCATGCGGGCGAGATCACCTTCCCGCCACCCCCGCCCAAGGTGAAGGCGATTGCCGCCAAGCCCAAGGAGAAGGTCAAGGAACTGACGGCGGAAGAGAAACGCGCGCAGGAGATTGCCGCCTTCAAGACCGAGACGCGCAATCAGGTGGTGCTGCTGGCCGTCGGCGCGGCCTTTGTGCTGTCGGTGGGGCTGGTGGCGCCCGAGAGCTTCATGCGCAACTTCATCATCTTCGTGCTGGCGGTCTTCGTTGGCTTCCAGGTGATCTGGAAGGTCAGCCACAGCCTGCACACGCCGCTGATGGCGGTCACGAACGCCATCTCGTCGATCATCATCGTCGGCGCGCTGTTGCAGATCGGATCGACCTCGGTGCTGATCACGGTGCTTGCGGCGCTGGCGCTTCTGATGGCGGCAGTGAACATCTTCGGCGGTTTTCTGGTGACACGGCGGATGCTCGCCATGTTCCAGAAATCCTGACCGGCGGGAGGTAACGAGAGATGGATTTCGGTTTCACAGTCGCGGCCTATGCGGTCGTCACGGTCCTCTTCGTCCTGTCGCTGGGCGGGCTTTCGGGGCAGGAAAGCGCCAAGCGCGCGATCTGGTACGGCATCGCCGGGATGACCGTCGCTGTTCTGGCCATGCTGATCGGGCCGGGGCAGGGGCTCTGGGGGCTGTCGCTGGTGCTCATCGCCATCGGTGCAGTGGTCGGCTGGCAACTCGCGACCCGGGTGCAGATGACGCAGATGCCCGAGTTGGTGGCCTTCATGCACAGCCTCGTCGGTCTGGCCGCCGTGCTGGTGGGCTTCAACGCGCATCTGGAGATCGGGCGCGTGGCGGCCGAGTTCACCGCCGCGGGCCTGCCCTTCCCGCAGCCCGAGGGGCTGATGTCGGTCGAGGCGTATGACCTGTGGCTGGGGCTCACGAGCTTCGCGGCGATCATCGGCAAGAAGACAGCAGTGGAGATCACCATCCTGCGGGTCGAGCTGATGATCGGCATCTGGATCGGCGCGGTCACCTTCACCGGCTCGATCATCGCCTATGGCAAGCTCGCGGGGCGTGTGGACTCGGCGGCGAAGAAGCTGCCCGGTGGGCATATGCTGAATGCGGGCGCGGCGATCCTGTCGGTGGTGTTCGCGGGCATCTACCTTGGCGTGGCTGACAGCGGCGTGCTGGCGATCCTGTCGCTGCTGGTGCTGACGGCACTCGCGCTCTTCATCGGCTATCACCTGATCATGGGGATCGGCGGGGCCGACATGCCGGTGGTCGTCTCGATGCTCAACAGCTACTCCGGCTGGGCGGCGGCGGCGATCGGCTTCAGCCTCGGCAACGAGCTTCTGATCGTGGTCGGCGCGTTGGTCGGCGCCTCGGGGGCGATCCTGTCCTACATCATGTGCAAGGCGATGAACCGCAGCTTCATCAGCGTGATCCTCGGCGGCTTCGGCGGCAGCACGGGCCCGGCGATGGAGGTCGAGGGCGAGCAGGTCGCGATCAACGCCGATGGCGTGGCGACCGCGCTGAACGAGGCCGACAGCGTCATCATCGTGCCGGGCTACGGCATGGCCGTGGCGCAGGCGCAGCAGGGCGTGGCCGAACTGACCCGCAAGCTGCGCGCCAAGGGCAAGAACGTCCGCTTCGCCATCCACCCGGTGGCGGGCCGCCTGCCGGGGCACATGAACGTGCTGCTGGCCGAGGCGAAAGTGCCCTATGACATCGTGCTCGAGATGGAGGAGATCAATGAAGATTTCCCCGACACGGATGTGGTAATCGTCATCGGCTCGAACGACATCGTGAACCCCGCCGCGCAGGACGACCCCAACTCGCCCATCGCCGGGATGCCGGTGCTGGAGGTGTGGAAGGCGAAACAGGTCTTCGTGTCCAAGCGCGGGCAGGGGACGGGCTATTCGGGCATCGAGAACCCGCTCTTCTACAAGGACAACACGCGGATGTTCTATGGCGACGCGAAGGCGTCGGTGGACAGCCTGCTGCCGATGATCGAGTAGCTCAAGGCCCCCGTTTTGCAAAGTCTCGAGAACCCCGGCGGAACTGTCGGGGTTTTCCTTTTCTTGTAGCCCAAGCTGCCAATCGCCTTGCCCGTCCCCTCCATCCGAAGGGGACGGGTGCAACTGTCACACAGGCGTGATCGCCGCGCGCGACGCCGTCCGGGGGGTAGCGGTTGCGTGGGGCGGGATGGCTCCATAGCCTGCGGCCCCACGTGAAAGCCATTGGCAATCAAGGGAGTATCCTCATGCGTCTAGCTGGCCTGCTGACCGGCGCCCTGATCCTCGCCGCGCCCCAGGGCGTGCGCGCGGACGACCCGCAACCCCACCCGCTGGTGCCGCTGGCGCCCGATGCCGAGATCATCGACAGCGAATTCGTCGATTTCACCGAATTGACCTTCCCCTCCGGCCCGTTCGCGGATCGCGACCCGACCGCCGTGCTGGAAAAGCAGGGGGCGCATCTGCGGCAGGTGTATCGGATCGACGGGACTGAAGTGGCGACAGTGCGGCTTTATCAGAGCTATCTGGAGTATTTCGAGGGCCAGGGCTTCGAGCTGGTCTTTCACGGCATGGACGATGAGCTGCGTGACGAGGGCAGCGCGCGCCGTTTCCTGCGCGACGGGCTGGACGCCCCCGCCGCGCGTCGCTCGGACGCCTACGGCTACATCCTCGCGCGCTCGCCTTCGGCCGATCATGTGGTGGCGCTGAGCTTCTATGACCGCCGCGGCGACCGGCGCATCCAGGTCGATGTGCTGGAAATCGACGAGATGGAGACCTTCGACCTGTTCGCCGAGGAGGCGGCACCGGAAGCCGAGGCCGAGGCCGAGGTCGAGGAGTTCGTGCCCAGCACCCAGGACGCCGCAGCGCTGGAGGCGGGGCTGGTCGAGGAAGGCCGCGTGGTGGTCGATGCGATCCTGTTTGCCTTTGACGATGACGAGATCCTGCCCGAATCGGCAGACGCGCTGGAGACGGTCGCGGGGCTGATGGACGAGAATTCGGATCTCGATCTGCTGGTCGTGGGGCACACGGACGGCGTGGGCAGCTTCGACTACAATCTGCGCCTGTCGCTGGACCGCGCGCAGTCGGTCGTGGCGTGGCTGTCGGACGAGCATGACATCGGCGAGGGGCGGCTGCGCCCGGCCGGTGCGGGGCCGATGTCGCCCATCACCACCAACCGCACCGAGGATGGCCGCGCGCAGAACCGCCGCGTCGAACTGGTCGAGGTGATCGACTGAGCGCGCGCGGGGCGCAGCGTCAGAGCGGCTTGCGCCCCATGAGCCGGAGTGCCAGCGCGCGCCCGCCGCGCAGCCAGGGATAGACCCTCGCCGCCACCGCCTCGGAGCCCAGCAGCCGCGGCCCGCGCGAGAGCCGCGACAGCAGCGCCATGGCGCGCGCGCCGTGATGCACCTCGCCGTCGAGATCGGCGATCATGCCTTCGTTGAGGTCGAGGCCATAAGCCTCGGCCCGCGCGCGATCGCGGCGCGCGTCGATCAGTTCGACCTCGTGCCGTTCGCGCAGGCGCAGCAGCGTGACGTAGCTGGCGCAAAAGGGGCAGTCGCCGTCATAGACGATGGTCAGCCGGCGCATCATGCGGGCTCCGGCTGGCCCAGCATCCGGTCGATGAAGCGGTGCACCGCCGCCGGGTCCAGAAGCGCGAGGTAGAGCACCATCACCGTGACCGAGTAGGTGTTCACCGGCAGCAACAGGTAGAAGCTGGCGTGCAGCATCAGCCCCGTGCAGATCGCCGCGCGCCGCCATCTCCGCGTCAGGATGGCAAAGGCCAGCCAGTACTCGACCACCAGCACGACCACTGACGCGGTGGCAAGAAGCCAGGGTGCGGCAAGCAGTATCTCGAGCGCGCGGCCCGAATAGACCCAGGTGAAGGTCTGCTCCAGCCGCTGGCCCGAGATGAAGGCCCAGTCGGTCTTGTCCGCTGCCGTCCAGAAATAAAGCGCCGCGAGTTGCAGCGCGATCAGCCGCTGGCCCAGCAGGAGGCCATGCTCGCAGGGCGGGGCCGTGCCCGCGGCCAGCGCGCGGTATCGGTCGAGCGAGAGCGATCGGCCGCACTCCGTAAGGGACAGCAGCATCAGCCCCGCACCAAGGATATAGACATGATGATGCCCCCAGCCGGGATCGCCCAATTCCATCCGGGCGAGGAAGTAGAGCGACAGCACCACCCCGCCCAGCCCGGCGACTGCGACGCGCGCGCGCAGCCCCAGCACGGTGCAGGCGGCAAGAACGAAGAAGGCCGCGCCCAGAAACAACTCGGCCACCGTGCCGCTGAGATAGGGGGCCAGTTCGTCGCCGAAGCGGATCAAGGCGATGCCGCCCAGCCCGATGCGCATGAGCGCGGCGGGGCGGGTGGACCCGGTCGCGCGCGGTCCCCAGGCGTCGATGCGCTCTGCAAATGTGGCGAGGGGGCTCATGACGCGTCTCCCGTCGCCGGACAGACATCTTCGACCTGCATGTCCAGCCAGCCATCGCGCGTTCCCACGCGCCCGGCGAAGGACAGGCGATGCCCGTTTTCCAGCCGGTCGCAGGCCGCGGTCGCATGGCGCCACAGGTCGCCCGTTGTCCGCATCCAGCCTTCGAAGCGGTAATGCTCGGTATTCGGGTAGTGCGCGATGCCCATGGCCTCGAGCGGGGTCAGGGTCCCGATGATCGTTCCGGCGGCGTCGTGGATATGGAATGCGCCTTGCGGCAAGCCGGTGCCGACACCGGAATACATGACCCATTCGCGCAACCAGGGCGAATGCTTGCCGAAGACCTGTCCGGGTGCAGGCGACAGCAGGATGAAGGCGGCAAGTGCCGCGAAGACGACCCGGTGCACGAGGATGCGCGTATCGCGCGCGGGGCGCGCGCTGGGCCGCGCCGTTGCGGCATCGTTCAGAGACATTTCGCGATGCCCTCTTGATCTGCTCCGAGCGAGTGAACACCGAGATTTCCGCATCCGTATGACGGATCTGTGGCAGTTTTGCGGTCATTCGCGCGGCCCTGCCCTGTGGCAGAATTACAAGTGTGCCATCGTGTGCCGCCTGCGGTCTTTCCATCGCCGCGCCGCGACATATCATCAGGTCCACAGCCAACAGGGGCCGCAAGATGCCGCCGATCGCCGATCACCCGCAACGCTACGCGATGACCAACGAACTGCACGCGCGGCCCGCGGCGCAGATCCGGATCCCCAGTGTCGCGGCCTTCGTGGCCATCAAGCCCGAGAAGAACGCAGCACAGCGCCCGCGCGAGGATGATCGGGCGCATCTTCTCGACCTGCTCGACCGGCATGGCGCGGGCCATCCGGCGCCCGAGTCCACCTATCACACGGCCGAGGTGGGCCGGCATGTGCTGAAATGGGAAAGCCATACCGAGTTCGTCACCTACATGGCCTATGAGCAGGGCCCGACCGAGCGGCCCTTCGACCCGGCCAGCTTTGGCGTCTTCCCGGATGACTGGCTGACCGAGGCGCCCGGCAAGCGGCTGACCTCGATCCTGTTCCAGATCGAGCCGATGCCCGAAGAGGAAAGCCGGATTCACGAGAAGCTGATGGAATGGTTCGTGCCCGAAAGCCTTGCCGTGGTGCGGGTGCTGGACGGCGCGGCGGTGGTCGCCAGCGATTTCCGCATCGATCGCGCGGGGCATGTGCGCATGGCGGTATTCGCGCTTCCCACGACAGGGGGGCGGCGGGTCGGCCGGATCGTCCAGCGCCTGTGCGAGATCGAGACCTACAAGACGATCTCGATGCTGGGCCTGTTGCGGGTACGGGCGATGTCGGGGCAGATGGGCATGATCGACCGCGAGCTGTCGCGCCTGACGCGCGCGATGAACGAGCCGGGCTCGAAATCCGACGAGACGCTGGAAGAACTTTTGCGCATCTCGTCCGAGCTGGAGAACATGATGGTCGAAAGCTCGTTCCGCTTTGGTGCGACCGGGGCCTATGAGGCGCTGGTCAACCAGCGCATCGAGGTGCTGCGCGAGGGGCGTTTCATGGACCGCCAGACGCTGAGCGAGTTCATGACGCGCCGGTTCGATCCGGCCATGCGCACGGTCAAATCGACCGAGGCGCGGCTGGCGAAGATGGCCGAGCGGGCCATGCGGGCAGGGCAGTTGCTGGGCACGCGGGTCGATGTCGAACGCTCGGCGCAGAACCAGAAACTGCTCGAGAGCATGGACCAGCGCGCCGACATGCAGTTGCGGTTGCAGAACACGGTCGAGGGGCTGTCGGTCGTGGCGATCAGCTATTATGCGGTCAATCTGGTGAGCTACGTCGTGCTGCCCGTGGCCGAACCGGCAGGGCTGTCGCGGGGGGTGACACTGGCACTGATCGCCCCGGTGGTGGTGCTGGGCGTCTGGGCGATGGTGCGCCGCATCCGGCGGCATTTCGGCTGAGGCTGCGCGCTGGCCCCGCGCGCGCGGGCGACCCGTCGGCAGCTTCGACTCGCTCAACCCGCATATCGCGCTGGCCCCGCGCGAGCGGGCGGCCCGCCCACCCACCCCCGCTGCGCGCCCGTTCCGGGCGCTTGCTTGCCGACCCGCGCGCGCGGGGCCTGCCAGGCGGTGCGCATCAACCGGCTTTCGTCTGATCGGCGCGGATCGAAGAGAGGTTTCCTTCCCGCACGATAATACCGAAAGCCTCCCCCTCGGTCGTGTGCAAGGGCGGGTGAACAGGCACCGCCCAAGGGCGCTTTCGGGCGATCTGCGCGACGGGGCTATATCAGGCGGATCGGCCGCCTCATGCAGCGCGGTCGGCGGTGAATTGCAGCCGGGCGAGGCGCGCGTAGAGCCCACCTTCCGCCACCAGCGCATCATGCGTGCCGGTGGCGATGATCCGCCCCTCGTCCAGCACCACGATCCGGTCGGCCTGCTTCACTGTCGCCAGCCGGTGCGCGATCACGATCATCGTGCGCCCATCCGACAGATGCGCGATGGCGCGCTGGACGGCCGCCTCGGATTCCGCGTCGAGCGCCGAGGTCGCCTCGTCCAGCAGCAGCACCGGCGCGTCGCGCAGGATCGCACGGGCAATGGCGATGCGCTGTTTCTGCCCGCCCGACAGCAGCACGCCGCGTTCGCCCAGTTCGGTCGCGTAGCCCTCGGGCAGGCGCGCGATGAAGGCGTCGGCATCGGCGGCCTTGGCGGCGGCGATCACGTCTTCGTCGCGCGCCTCCGGGCGTCCGAAGCGGATATTCTCCATCGCCGAGGTGGCAAATATCGCCGGGTCTTGCGGCACCAGCGCCAGCGCTTCGCGGAAGTCCCCACGCGCCATCTCGCGCAAATCCACCCCGTCGAGGCGCACCGCCCCCGCCTGCGGATCGTAATGGCGCAAGAGCAGTTGCAGCACCGTGGTCTTGCCTGCCCCCGAAGGCCCGACCAGTGCGACGGTCTCGCCCGGAGCGACCTCCAGGTCGAAGCCGCGCAGGGCCGACTGGCCGGGGCGGGCGGGATAGGCGAAATCCACCCCCTCGAAGCGGACTGCGCCGCGGGTCGGGCGGGGCAGCGGCACCGGGGTGGCCGGGTCCTGCACGCTGTCGGTGGCGTGCAAGAGTTCGACCAGCCGCTCGGTCGCCCCGGCGGCGCGTTGCAGTTCGGACCAGATCTCGGTCAGCGCGCCCACTGATCCGGCCACGATCACTGCGTAGATGACGAATTGCGCCAGCTCGCCCGGGGTCAT
>PXES01000113.1 GCA_003564655.1 Paracoccaceae bacterium | reverse complement strand
CTGCCACGCCTGCGTGCGGGCGGACGGCTGGTCTATGCCGGGGCCGGCACGTCAATTCGTATCGCGGTGCAGGACGGCACCGAACTGGGGCCGACCTTCAACTGGCCCGACGAGCGCACGCATTACCTGATCGCGGGCGGGCCTGCCGCGCTGAGCATCGGTATCGAGGGTGCCGAAGATGATGCCGAGGATGCGCGCGCGCAAGTTGCGACGGCAGGCGTCGGAGAGCAGGATGTCGTTCTGGGTCTAGCCGCAAGCGGCCGCACACCCTTCACCATTGCCGCGATCGCGGCTGCGCGCAAAGCCGGGGCGCTTACGGTCGGAATTTCGTGCAATCCGGGCACCCCGCTGCTGGATGCGGCAGAGCATGCCGTCACGGCCGTAACCGGCGCCGAGGTCATCGCGGGCTCCACCCGGATGAAGGCGGGCACGGCGCAGAAGGTGATCCTTAACATGATCTCGACACAGCTAATGGTTCGGCTGGGGCATGTGCATGACGGCTTGATGGTCGATATGCGGCCCCAGAACGCCAAGTTGCGCGGACGCGCATGCGACATGGTGTGCCGGATTGCCGGAGTAGCGCCCGAGACGGCGACGGCTGCTCTGGACGCCGCGGGCTGGCGCGTGAAGCCGGCTGTCCTGGTCGCGCTGGGCGCGAGCGTTGCGCAGGCCGAGGCAGCGCTCGCAGACAGCGGGGGCAGCTTGCGCGAGGCCCTCGCCACCTTGGGCGGTGCGGCGTGAGCCTGACCCCCGACCTGCTATCGCCGCGCGACGACGGGACGCCGATCTACCTTCGATTGGCCGCGATCCTGCGCGAAAAGGTGCAGCAAGGCGAATTCGCGGTTGGTGCCGCGCTGCCATCAGAGCGGGACATCGCCGACCGGATGGGCGTTTCGCGCGTGACGGTGCGCAAGGCCATTGATTTGATGATGCGTGACGGGATCCTGTCGCGCAAGCAGGGATCGGGTACCTTTGTCGCCCCGCGGATCGAACAGCCATCATCGTTGCTGACCGGTTTTTCCGAGGATCTGCGCCGCCGCGGCCTGCGGGCCGGATCGATCTGGCTGGAGAAATCGGCTGATCTGGCCTCACCCGAAGAAGTGATTGCCTTTGGGCTTTCGGTCAATGCGCCGGTGAAGCGTTTTCGTCGCATACGCACGGCCAATGGTGAGCCGCTGGCACTGGAGCATGCGATCGTGCCGGAGAGTTTTCTGCCCGACCACGACAGCGTGACGGAGTCGCTCTATTCAGCGCTCGCCAAGATTGGGCACAAGCCCGTGACCGGGTTGCAGCGGGTTACGGCCTCGCTGGCCGATGCGCTCGAGGCGCAGCATCTGGGTGTTCTGGCCGGTGCGCCCGTCCTGAGGATCGAACGGCGTGGCTATCTGACTGATGGCACCATGGTCGAACTGACGCGTTCGGCCTACAGGGGAGATCGTTACGATTTCATAAGCGAACTGCGTGAGATGTGAACACCGATTCCCATGCCGAATCCGGGCGCGTCCGGGATTTCCAGTAAAGCCATTATTTTCAATATTTTACTTGCAAATTTAGCAGCTTGGCGACGCCGCTCGGGGTGCCGCCGATTTGAAAAACCTCCCCGAAACCAATAGATAACAACGCTCGACACACCATTTCACCCCGCGATTTTCTGGGTTGCAAGGTCGCGATCTGACCTGGCCCACGCGAGAAAGAAGGAGAGAAAATGACCTCGAAGGACCCGAGCAAAGGCCATGTGGCAATTCTGGGATGGAGCCTGCGTTGCATCGACGCGCTGGAAAAATTCGACCGCCGCTATTTGATCGTGGCACCCAAATGGGCCGAGGATTATGCCAAGCAGCATGACATTCCGTTCCTGAGCTGGGATTTCGAGCGTCTGAACGACCGGTCTTTCGAGCTGGCGACCACGCTGAAGGAGATGGGCGTCGATGTCGCCATCCCACTGTTCGAGGAAACCGTGGAATGGGCTGGCGCGGTGAACTCCGTGCTGCTGGACAACCCGCGCCTGCTGGGCCAGTCCATGCTGTTCCGTGACAAGTCGCTGATGAAGCGGCGCGCGCAGCTAGGCGGCATTCGTGTCGGTATCTTCGAGGAAGCGATGGATCATTCCGACGTGATCCGCTTTCTCAAGCGCGTGAACCAGACGCTGCTCAAGCTGGACGGCGATCCCAACGACCCCATCCACTTCAAGGCCTTCGACAAGGCCGGCTGCCTGGGTCACCGCGTGATCCGTTCGCCCGACGATGTGGCCGCCATTGCCGACGAGGAGTTCCCGGCGCTGCTGGAGTCGCACCTGGACGGCTGGGAATTCGCCGTGGAGGCCTGGATCAAGGACCGCAAGATCCAGTTCCTGAACATCTCGGAATACGTGACGCTGGGCTATTCGGTCTTTGTGCCCGCCACGCCTGAGCTGGAGAAATACCGCGCCAAGATCACCGAGCAGATCGAGAAGTTGATCGAGGTGTTCGACATCGACTTCGGATTCATTCACCCCGAGTATTTCGTGACCAACGATGGCACAATGTACTTCGGCGAGGTCGCCTATCGCCCGCCCGGCTTCAATGCCTTTGAATTGATGGAACGCGCCTATGGCTTCAACGCCTATCAGGCGCTGGTTCTTGCCTTCGACCCAAAGGCGACGCAGGCGGAGCTTGACGCCTTCTTCCCCACGCCGGTCAAGGATGCTGCGGGCCATGCGGGCTGCTTCGGGGTCTATCCCCGCCGCCGTGTGGTCAGTGAACTGGCCATCCCCGAAGAAACCGAAAACGATCCTTATTTCGAGTTTCACGAGCTCGCCCCGCCGATGGAGACCAAGGTCACCAAGCGCACGGCGTTCGGCACGCATTGGGGGCTGGTCTATTTCTTCGGCGAGGACCCGCATCGCCTGCGAGATCTGCTGAAGGCGCAGGAAGAGCTTGATTTTTACGTCTAGGCAAAGGTTTTGCGGCAGGTTCCGGCGGGCCTGTCGCGCCTGCACTTGCAATTCCGGTGGCCAGTCGCGACAAATCGGTCACGCTTGGGACAGTTCACCAGATGACGATGACATCCGACCCTGACCCGTTATCCGCGCTGACGCGCAGCTTCGACCGGATGCTCGCGCAACTGGCCGACGCATCGGCGGCGGGCAAGCTGAGTTACCAGGGCCGGGTGCTGGATGCGGCGCGCCGGGTTCTGAAACAACCGGGCGGCCTGGCGGTGCTGGAGGAGCGCGCGGCGGCGCTGGATGAGGCGGGCATTTTCCATGGAACTGACTGGGCCTATCCTGCGGGTCTGGTGCCGGGGATGGTCGGCAACACGCTGAAATCTGGCGACAGCCGCACGGTGGTTCTGGAGTGCCTGAGCCTTCTGCGCTTCCTTGCGGTGCAGAAGGGTGAGCACACCACCCCGGGCCTGCTGCGCGAGACGGCGCATCATTTCCTGACGCAGGTGCTGGCGCTCAACCTCGACCGGATCATCGGTCCCGGGACCGAGGCCGCGCGCGTAAACGCCACCGAGCTGACCCCGATGGTGGATACGCTGCTGCAGCGCCTGCTCGAGGCCGTGGGGACCGAGGGGATCCTCACGCAACTGGTTGATGAGGTCTGGCGTATCCTGCGTCAGCGCCCGCTGCAGGTGGACCACGTCAAATCGATGATCCTGCAGATCGCCATCGCCATGGGGCGCGAGGGCGCTGGCCTGGGCGTGCGCGACGCGCGCACGGGCGCGGACCGGCTGATCAGCGCGCTGTTCGGCCCCAGCGAATTGTGCCGCGAGGACCCGGGGCTCGACGCCTATCACGCGCGACTGGCGGCCTCGGATGCAGGCGCTCTGCAGGCCGAGGCGACGGGTATGGCCCGTGCCATGCATGACACCGGGTTGGTGTCGGACTACCACGCGGCCTTTCTGCGCTTCATCCTCGACAGCGGGCATTCGCATCTGCTGCCCGATGCGCTGGGGCTTAGCAGCACGGGGCTGGATGCGCTGCGCTGCTATCAGCCGTTGGTGCACCGGCTGATCGAGGGGGCCGTGCATCCCGGCACGGGTCAGGCGGTGCTGGGCCTGTCGCTGATGCTCGAGCGCGGGATCCTTTATTCGCCGCCCATCGCACCCTCGCTCTGGCGGCTCTTGGGCACCAGCCTGACGCCCGATTGCGAGGCGGCGCTGACCCTGGCTTTCGGGCCGGGCGTGCCCCCGCATCAGCGGCTGGTGGCCGGTATGATCTGTCTGATGGGGCTGCCGCTGGGGGTGGGACAGGGCAACAATCCCACCTGTCAGTCGGCACGCGCGCTGTCGATCTGGGCGCTGAACGACCCCGACTACCTGTTCTGGCTGCTGGCGCAGGTCACGGCGAATGACCGGATCATCATGCATTTCGAAGGGGCGCCGCTGGATTCGGCGACACTGCCAGCCGGGCTCGCGCAGAACACGCCGCTCGATGCCGATCCGGTCTCGGTGGTGCTGGTCCCGCATCTGGACCGTATCTATGCCGAGATGGGCCGCCGCGTGGCCGACCGCCCCGAGGACCCGCATCGCTGGATCAACCCCGAGCTGCATGGCTGGTGGGTGGGGCGCGAGTTCCATATCGCCGTCGATATCGCCACCGGCAAGCTGCATGATTACGACCGCTTCCTGCGCGATTTCCACCTCGCTTATCACCCGCTGCACAATGGCAACGAACCGGTCGTCCACCCGCAGCCTGCCGGGATCGCGGTGACCGACAGCAACGGCTTGTTCGTCGGCTGGCATGCCATCACCATCGTGCGCGTGGCGCTGGACCAGTCGGGCGCGATGCGCGTCTATTTCTTCAACCCCAACAATGACAGCGGGCAGGATTGGGGCTTCGGCATCGTCGTGTCGACCCATGGCAATGGCGAGCGGCTGGGCGAGGGCTCGCTGCCCTTCGCGCAATTCGCCTCGCGGCTCTACATCTTCCACGACGACGGGCTGCAGACGCCGCTGGCCGTCCCGGTCGAGGAGGCCGATATCGCTGCGATCCGCGACATGGCGGTGCAAAGCTGGGCGCGCGAACGGGTCGCCGCATAGGCGGTGACCGCGTCACGCTGCGGCCCGCGTTCGGGTCACTGCTTTGACGGCGGGTGCGCTGGCTCCCGACATTGTGGCGCGACCGAGGCGACGACGGGCCAGTCAGGCGGGCACGCGTGGCGGCGGGTGGCCCGCAGACAGATACCTCGCTATTCTCGAACAGGCGCGAAGTTGCCCTTCGAAATCCACGATGCTCTTGGTGTCCAGCCGCCGACCCGGACGCGCGGCTTCGTATGGTTTAACTGTCGAGGGCAGCAGTCACCAGCGCGCCGGGGTGCCGGATCACCCGCGCTGCAAGCGATGCGCCGTCCGCGAGGGCTTGTGCCAGCGGCGCTCCCTGCAGGCGCGCAGCAAGGAAGCCAGCGTTGAAGGAATCCCCCGCCGCCGTGGTGTCCACCGGCTCGACCGAGGGGGGCGCGTGTGTCGCATGGCCTTCAGTCGCGTCCCAGGCGGCAAGCGGCGCGGCAGCGTTCTTGCAGACCACGCAAGATGCGCCGAGGCGGCGATAGCGCGCGATCGTGGCGTCGATGGAGTGGTCGCCAAAGACTTGCGCCTCATCGTCGAACGAGGGCAGCGCGATATCGGCCACCTCGGCGGCGCGCGTTATGGCATCACGCATCGTCGCGCGATCGGGCCATAGCCGTGGCCGCAGGTTCGGGTCGAAGGCGATGGTCGTGCCCGCTGCCCGCGCGCGGGCCAGAACGTCCAGCAAGGCGGCGCGGTGCTCGGGTTCCACAATCGCCACGGTAATGCCCGAAAACAGCACCAGCGCCGCCCCGTCAATCCGGGCGTGCAGCCAGTCCGGGTCTGAGGCGAGAAGCCGCGCGGCGGACATGCTGCGCCAGTAGGTAAAGCTGCGTTCGCCATCATCGAGCGCGATCATGTAAAGCCCGACCGTGCGCTGAGCGCATCGCCGGATGGCGTCTGTCCCGATCCCCTCTGCCGCGATGGCCGCGACCATCGCGTCGCTCAGCCTGTCATCGCCCAGCCATGTCGCATAGCTAACCGCCCAGTCGCGTGGCAACAGACGCCGCAGATACCAGGCGAAATTGTAGGTGTCGCCTGCGAAGCCGCGCCGGTAGTGCCCATCAGCAAGGGGCGCGAGTTCGACCATGCACTCGCCAAGCGCCACTACGCGCTGTTGTCCTGCCGCCTGTACCATGCGCTGTGTCCTTCCCTTGCCAGCGGATCAGGGTTACCAGTGTCGGGCAATGCTGACGAAACCTCAACACGCTACTGCCCTGCGACGCGCAATCGCGCCGGATCGCGCATGAGCGCCGCGCCGCCGCGCCTGCAACCGACACCGGCGCCGCGCCCCGGCATCGGTATCGTTCATCTTGGCCTCGGCGCGTTCTTTCGCGCGCATGTCGCGCA
The DNA here is from genome assembly GCA_003564655.1 of Paracoccaceae bacterium. Classification (GTDB taxonomy): domain Bacteria; phylum Pseudomonadota; class Alphaproteobacteria; order Rhodobacterales; family Rhodobacteraceae; genus Roseinatronobacter. Next base: position 1,474 of record PXES01000113.1, on the reverse strand, counting down.
TTACCTGGCCGACTCGATGGCAGCTTCGGGCGGCGATTGGGGGGTGGTCGGCGTCTCGCTGCGTCGTCCCGACGCGCGCGACCGGCTGGTTCCGCAGGGCTGTGCCTACAGCGCCATCGAATTGGCCACCGATGGCGCGCGCAGGCGCGTTTTCACACTCATCCGCGATGTTCTGGTGGCGCCCGAAGACCCGGGCGCCGTGATCGTGCGGCTGGCCGACCCGCAAGTGCGCCTCGTCACGCTGACCGTGACCGAAAAGGGCTATTGCCTTGACCGTGCCAACGGGCGGCTGGACCTCGCGCATCCCGATATCCGCCACGACCTTGCCACGCCCGACGCGCCGCGCTCGGTGCCGGGTTTCCTGGTCGCCGGGTTGGCGCGGCGGCGTGCGGCGGGGCTGCGGCCCTTCACGGTGCTGAGTTGCGACAACCTGCCCGGAAACGGCCCGCTGCTGCGCGCTGCCGTGCTGGACTTCGCGCGCGAAGGCGACCCCGACCTTGCCGCGTGGATCGATGCCGAGGGCCGCTTTCCCTCCACGATGGTCGACCGTATCGTCCCCGCCACCGGCCCCGGCGACATTGCCCGCCTCGCCGCGCGCTACGGCGTAGAGGATGCCGCGCCAGTTCAGCACGAGCCCTTTCGGCAATGGGTGGTCGAGGATGATTTCGTCGATGGTGCGCGCCCCGATCTGGGTGCCGCCGGCGCGGAGCTGGTCGCGGATGTGACCCCGTTCGAGCATATGAAGCTGCGCTGCCTGAACGGTGCGCATTCGTCGCTGGCCTATCTGGGCGCGCTGGCCGGGCATGAGACGATTGCCGAGGCGGTCGCCGATCCGGCCTTCGCAGGCTTCCTGCATCGCCTCTGGCATGGCGAGGTCCTGCCCGGCCTGACGGCCCCGCCGGGTGTCGATCTGACCGGCTACTGCGCGGCACTGCTGCAGCGCTTCGCCAACCCCGAGATCCGACACCACACGGCGCAGATCGCCATGGACGGGTCGCAGAAACTGCCGCAGCGGCTGCTCGCGCCCCTGGCCGAGAACCGCGCCGCCGGGCGGCCGAGCGCTGCGCTGACCCTCGCAGTGGCGGGGTGGATGCAGCATGTCGCGACGGCGCCCGAGTTGCACGATCCGCTGGCCGAACGTTTGCGGGCCGCTGCCAAGGGCGGCATTGCGGGGTTTCTCGACCTGCACGAGGTCATTCCGGCGGCGCTGCGCGCGGATGCGGGCTTTGCGCGCGACCTGGCCGATGCACTGGCGACACTTGACCGCCTCGGGGCTGCCGGGGCCGTCTCGGCGCTCGCGCCAAGCCGCCTTCCATAGCACGCGGCGGCGCGGCATAGTGCCATCTCTCGGACGGGGAGAACACGATGCGGCAGACATGGCGATGGTTCGGACCCGGTGATCCGGCGACGGTCGAGGACATGGCGCAGGCCGGGGTCGAGGGCGTCGTCACGGCGCTGCACCATGTGCCCACTG
>PXES01000322.1 GCA_003564655.1 Paracoccaceae bacterium | reverse complement strand
GGGCAGCCTCGTTATCGCCACGCGGATTCAGTAGCGCAGGTCGCCCATGCCGACATATACGGCCCTGACCCAACTCGCCTCGGAGAGCGATGCCTATGCATTGTCCGAGGCGATGGAAAACCTCGACCCCGCGCCGATGGGCGTGGGCGTGTTCGAGTTGGAGGATGGCTCCGGGCTGTGGGAGGTGGGCGGCTACTTCACCGATCCGCCCGACGATCTGGAGTTGGCCATCCTTGCCCAGGCTTTTGACGCGCGCGCCTTGGTGGTCTCGGAACTGCCCGAGATCGACTGGGTGGCCAAGGTGCGCCGTGACCTTGCCCCGGTCGAGGCCGGGCGCTTTTTCGTCTATGGCAGCCATGACGCCCACCGATTGCCCGAAGGGCGGATCGGCCTTCTGATCGAGGCGGCAATGGCTTTCGGCACCGGCCATCACGGCACGACGCTGGGCTGCCTGCGCGCACTCGACCGGCTGGATACGGGCGGATTCCGCGGGCGCAATGTGGTCGATATCGGCTGCGGCACTGCCGTTCTTGCCATGGCGGCGGCGCGCATCTGGCCCGGGCTGGTGCGGGCCAGCGACATCGACGCAGTGGCTGTCGATGTTGCCCGCGCCAATGTCGGGGCAAACGGGCTCGAGGGCCGGGTGCTCTGCCTCGAGGCGACGGGGTTCGACCACCCCGAATTGCAGATGGCCGCACCCTTTGATCTTGTCTTTGCCAATATCCTGATGGGACCGCTGATCGATCTCGCCCCCGACATGGCGCGGTACTGTGCGGCGGGCGGGCATGCGATCCTGTCGGGGCTGCTGGTCGAACAGGCCGAGACCGTCCTCGCTGCCTACACGGCGGCCGGCTTCGGCTTGCAGCACCGTGACGATATCGGCGACTGGGCGACATTGACCCTGATCCGCCAGGCGGCCTGAGGGCGACTGCCAAATTTCTGCCGGGTTTGCCTGCTATCTCACCTGTAATGCCTGACCGGCGCGGCCGAAACCGGCCCGATAGGTCCTGATCGAAGATGAGGCTTGGCCATGACGCCAGAACAGAGAGAAGCTTTCGACCAGCGCTGCGCGCAAGTCCGCAGAGAGCACCTTGCCCGTGACCCGAGGGTCCGCAAGGCGCGGCGCAAGCGGCGACGGTCGGTGCTGAGCAGTGTCGCCGGAGCGCTTGTGACAGTCGCGGTCATGCTGCTGTTGACCAAGAGCTTCCTGCTGGCGCTTCACGGTCCGCGCGATTACGCCCGGATAGTGGCCCCGGCGGTTGCCGGACACGCCGCAGACTCGCCGCGCGCCTTGGCGCTGTTACCCGATCCGGTCTCGACCGGGATCGCCGACGTTCTGCGCCCCTTTCTTCCGAACGCGGCGCCTGTCGCGCAAACGCGTCCGAATGTGCCCGAACCCGACCAGCAGCCCGACCCCCCCGAGGCCTGATCGACCACGGCAACGCAAACAGCCGCCCGAAGACGGGCGGCTGGCATAGCGTTCGGCAGTTGCCGGGGGGTCAGCTTAGAACTTGCCCTTGGCGACAGCGTCGATATCCGAGCGGCGCAGGCCGATATCGGCCAGTTCGCGGTCGGTCAGCGCCTTCAGGTCGCGCCGGGTGATGCGTTCGTCGTTCCAGGTCTTGAGGGTGGCGATCAAGGCGCCAAGCGACAGGCCCTGGAAACCGGCGAGCACCTGTTCCGTATGAATACGGCTTTGTGCATAGAAAGTCATCGTGGTCTCCATCGGGATCTAATTTTCATTCCGCGCAGATATTGTGCGGATGATGGTCAAATACGCGCGAAATCTGCGCAGGAGTAGAACGATAAAACGCAAACCCCTTATGCAGCCGCGGCATGGCTGGTGATGCGGTGCAGCATGCAAACCCTTGGCAGATGTTCGCTTTTCGTGCTAACCATGGTGCCGGGCAGGACAACAGGGCAGGACACCCCATGCGCGTCATCGGCATCGACCCAGGTCTGCGCAATCTGGGCTGGGGCGTGATCGAGGCTGACGGCGCGCGCCTGCGCCATGTCGCGAACGGGGTGTGCCGGTCGGATCCGACCGGCACGCTTGCCGCGCGCCTGATGGAGCTGCACGCCCAACTCACCCGCGTCATCGCCTGCCACACGCCAGGCCATGCAGCGGTCGAGCAGACCTTTGTCAACAAGGACGCCGTGGCGACGCTGAAACTCGGCTCGGCGCGCGGGATCGCGCTGCTGGTGCCCGCGCAGGCGGGGCTCGAGGTCGGGGAATACGCGCCCAACGCGGTCAAGAAGGCCGTCGTCGGGGTCGGCAAGGCGGCGAAGGAACAGGTCGATCATATGGTACGGATGCAACTGCCCGGGGTCGAGATTGCGGGCCCGGACGCCGCTGATGCGCTGGCGGTCGCGATCTGCCATGCCTTTCACTGCCAGTCGGCGCGCGCGATGGTGCTGGCCGGGGGGGCGCGATGATCGGCAAGCTGACCGGGGTGATCGACAGTCGCGGGCCCGATCACGTGCTGCTGGATGTGGGCGGGGTGGGCTACGTCGTGCATGTCTCCGAGCGCACGCTGAGCGCGTTGCCCGGATCGGGCGAGGTTGCCGCGCTCTATACCGACCTTGTGGTGCGCGAGGATCTGTTGCAACTCTTCGGCTTCCCGGATCCGCTCGAGAAGGAATGGCACCGGCTGCTGACCTCGGTGCAGGGGGTGGGGGCGAAGATGTCGCTTGCGCTGCTGGGCACGCTGGGGCCCGAGGGGGTGGCGCGCGCCATCGCGCTGGGCGACGGTAGGGCGCTGCGCGGCGCGCCGGGTGTCGGGCCGAAACTGGCGCAGCGCATCGCGCATGAACTCAAGGACAAGGCCCCGGCGCTGATGGGCGCGGGTACCGTGAGGAGTGCGGCGGCGGCACGTCCTGCCACCAATGGCCGCGCAGCGGCGCCTGCAATGCAGGTGGCCGAGGCCGGCACCCCCGTCGGGCAAGCCGTGTCCGAGGCAATGTCGGCGCTCGGCAATCTCGGCTACGCCCCTGCCGACGCCGCCCGCGCCGTGGCCGAGGCGCAGGAAGACACCCCCGAGGCCGACACCCCCGCCCTGATCCGCGCCGCCCTGCGGCTGCTGGCACCGAAAGGGTGAGCGGATGCAGTTCCAGACCCTTCTCGATGGCCATGCGATAGATGCCGGCCGCGTGGCGCTTTGCCTGCACAAGCCCGGCGACCCGCGCGGCCGTCTGGCACTCATGACCCTGGCAGAGGCGCAGGCCCCGGAATTCGAGACCTATCAGAGCACCCATTCCAGCCGGGCCGAGGCAACACTCAAGGGGCGCGAGGTCATGGCCTCTTTCGTGACGCGCGGCGACGGGACGCTGGGGTTCGTGGGGCTTTATCGTCAGGCGGGCTGGCAGGACCGCAGCGCGGCGGATTTCGACGCCGATCCCGCAATGCAGGCGATGTTCGCGCATTTCGCCGATCCGCGCGGCTTCGTGCCGCGCGGCATCGGCACGCGCGCGCAGTTCACGCTGGCGCCGATGCCCGAACTGGCGGCTCTGCGGGGGCGCCTGATCGTTGCCGACCCCGGCGCGCGCGCCTATATGCGGCTGGCCGAACGCACACCGCTGGATGTGGTCGCGATCACCGCGCTGCCCGATCTGGCCCCGCCGATGCCGGACTGGCGGAAACTGATCATCGACGCGCCGACGCTGCGCGCATTGCCCCGGAGTTGGGCAGACACGTTGCGCCACTGGCGCGGCATCTATCTGATTGTCGATGTCGATGACGGGGCGCGATATGTCGGGGCCGCATATGGGGCCGACAATCTGCTGGGGCGCTGGCGTGCGCATGTCGCAGGTGACCTCGGCGTGACGCGCGAGTTGTCGCGCCGGGATCCGCGCCGCTTCAGTTTTTCTATCCTAGAGCTTCTCAGCCCGGCCGCCGAGATCGCGGAAGTCACACAGTCGGAGCGAAGCTGGATGGACAGGCTGCACACCCGCCGCTACGGGTTGAATGCATGAACGCCCCCGACCCCGACCTGCGCGGCGCCGCCCTGCCCGACGACAGCCCCGATATTGACCGGGCGCTGCGGCCGCAGGCGCTGGACGAATTCATTGGCCAGCACGAAGCCCGCGCCAATCTGCGCGTTTTCGTCCAGTCGGCGCGGATGCGCGGAGAGGCGATGGACCATACGCTCTTCTACGGCCCTCCCGGTCTGGGCAAGACGACGCTGGCGCAGATCATGGCGCGGGAGTTGGGCGTGGGGTTTCGCATGACCTCTGGGCCGGTGCTCGCCAAGGCGGGGGATCTGGCGGCGATCCTGACCAATCTGGAAGCGCGCGACGTGCTGTTCATCGACGAGATCCACCGGCTTAATCCGGCTGTGGAAGAAGTGCTCTACCCGGCGATGGAGGATTTCGAGCTGGATCTGGTGATCGGCGAAGGCCCGGCCGCGCGCACGGTGCGCATCGAGTTGCAGCCCTTCACGCTGGTTGGGGCCACGACCCGGCTGGGGCTGCTGACCACCCCGCTGCGCGACCGCTTCGGCATCCCCACACGATTGCAGTTCTACACCGAGGCCGAGCTGTGCCAGATCGTCTCGCGCGGGGCGCGGCTGTTGGGCGTCGCCGCGACCGAGGACGGCGTGCGCGAGATTGCGCGGCGCGCGCGGGGGACGCCGCGCATAGCGGGGCGGCTGCTGCGCCGGGTGGTGGATTTCGCATTGGTCGAGGGCGACGGGAAGCTGACGCAATCCCTCGCCGACAACGCGCTGACGCGGCTGGGGGTGGACGGGATCGGGCTCGACGGGGCCGACCGGCGCTATCTGGCGCTGCTGGCCGAAAATTACGGTGGCGGGCCAGTCGGGGTGGAGACCATCGCCGCCGCCCTGTCGGAATCGCGCGATGCGATCGAAGAGGTGATCGAGCCTTTCCTGCTGCAGCAGGGGCTGATTGCGCGCACCCCGCGCGGGCGGATGCTGGCGGCGCGCGCCTGGACGCATCTGGGGCTGCCCGCCCCGGCGACACCAGGCCAGGGGCAGCTTTTCGACGAATGACGTCGCGCCTGCGGCTGGCGGGGCAAGGGGGCGCTCGCACCCCCTCTGGGCGCTGCCGCGCCCATTCACCCCCCGAGGATATTCGGACAAAGATGAAGATGCAGACGGCATGCGCCAACCCCTTCGCTGTGGCAGCAAAGCGCCCTCAAAGCGTGCGGGGTGGGTGGGCACGTGCCGCGGGTGCTTTGCCCGGGCGTGCCCGGATGCGCAGGCGGGCCTCGCCCGTGGCCCGAGCGGTCAGGCAAGGGCGCTGTCAGAGTGCACTCAGAATCGCGCGGGCCCGTGCGCTGTCGGCGTCCATCCGGGTGATCAGCGCATCGAGGCTGTCGAAGCGAAGTTCGTCACGAAGGTGTTCGACCAGCGCCACCGAGAGATGTGTGCCGTAGAGTTCGCCGCGAAAGTCGAAGAGATGCGTCTCGAGATTCGGGACATTCTCGCCGAACATCGGGCGCACGCCCAGCGAGGCGACACCGTGATGTCGGCCGCGATGCGGGCCATCCGCCACATCGACCAGCACCGCATAGACCCCAAAGCGCGGCGGGTGCAGCCCTGCGATGGACATGTTCGCGGTCGGATAGCCCAACTCGCGACCGCGCTTTTCGCCATGCAGGACCGGCCCTTCGATCCGGTGCCAATGGCCGAGCATGGAGGCCGCGTCGCGGGGGCGGCCCTCGCTCAGCGCAGTGCGGATGGCGGTGGAGGAGAAGACGCGGTCACCTGTCGCAAGCAGTGGCGCGATCGTGACCTGAAAGCCCAGACCCGCGCCCAGCCGGGCAAGATCTGTCGCCGTGCCGGTGCGGCCCTGGCCGAAACAGAAATCGGCCCCGACCACGACATGCCCCACGCCCAGCCCCTCGGCCAGCACCTCGCGGGCGAAGGCCTCGGCGCTCAGCCCGGCCAGGCGGGCGTCGAAGGGAAGCTCGTAGAGTTCCGCCACGCCCAGGCGCGCCAGCCGGTTGGCGCGGGCCTCGCGGTTCATCAGCCGGAAGGGGGCAGCGCCGGGGCTGAAATACTCGCGCGGATGCGGCTCGAAGGTGACGATGCCAAGCGGCATGTCGGGGCGCCGCGCGAGGTCGATCACCCGCTGGTGGCCACAATGCACCCCGTCGAAATTGCCCAGTGCGACCGAGGCCCCGCGCGCTTCGGGGGCGGTTTCGGTCCAGTGACGGGTGATGCGCATCGGCCCCCTTTGCGGGGCGCGGACCCGCCTGCCCCTGTCTTCAGTCGAATTTCCGGCTCGGGGCGAGCACCGTGGCCTCGCCCTTCAGCACTGTCCTATCCCCCACGGCGGCGCGACAATCAAGGGTGACACGACGCTTGGCGTAGTCGATGGTCAGCACCGTGACCTCGGCGCGGACAACATCGCCGGGGCGAACGGGAGCGAGGAATTTCAGCGACTGGCCAAGATAGATCGTGCCATGACCGGGCAGTTGCTCGCCGATCACCGCCGAGATCAGCCCCGCCGTCAGCATCCCATGGGCGATGCGCCCTTCGAAGATCGTGTCCTGCGCATAATCATCGTCGAGATGCACGGGATTGCGGTCGGTCGAGACCTCGGCGAACAATTTGATATCGTGGTCGGTGATTTCCTTGCGCAGATGGCGCGACATGCCGATTTCCAGATCCTCGATGCAGATCGTTCCGCGGGGGAAATTGTCGTTCATACCTGTGTCCAGCATCTGCAAACCCCTTCTGCACACACTCTCTCGATGTTGCAGTGCAGCGAATACAGGAAAACGGACGCAAAGGCAACAGGGCCACGCAACTTTGCTACACAGATGGTGCCCAGGCGGCAATATTGTTTCGCGGGGCGCTTTCGGACCCCGCCCTCAGCGCAACCGTCCCATCGCAAAGGTCGGGTGGATGCCCTGCTCTACTGTCCATGCCTCGACCCGCGCATGATCGGGCGCGGCCGGATCTGGGCCGAAATCCGCTGCTGCAAGCCCGCTTGTCAGGAACAGCGTGTCGAACCCCTCGGCGATCCCGCCCGAGATATCGGTCGCGATGCCGTCGCCGATGGCGATGATCTGCGGTTCGGAAAAGCGCAGCCCTGCGGCGACCGCGACGCGACGCGCGAGATCGTAGATCGGTGGGTGCGGCTTGCCAAAATAAAGGCTCTCGCCGCCCATCTCGTCATAAAGCTGCGCCAGCGCGCCCGCGCACCAGAGGCGCGTCTCGCCAAAATCGACCACGATATCGGGATTGGCACACAGCAGTTTCAGCCCGCGCGCCTTGGCCGCGAGGAACTTGCCGCGGTAATCCTCGGGGGTGTCGTTCATCTCGTCAAAGGGGCCGGTACAGACGATGCCTTCGGCTGCATCGAAGTCAACCCGCTCGACCGGGGGCTGGTCGGCCAGCCAGTCGGGGGTGTCGGTGAAGAAACTGTCATCCTTGGCCGGGCCCAGATGCCAGACACGGCGCCCGACCGCGCCCATCAGCATCCCCTCCTGCGCCGAGTCGCCCGAGGTGGCAATCGCGTCATAGGCGTCGCGCGCGAACCCCATCTCGTCCAGCCGCGCCTGCACGGCTGCAGCGGGCCGGGGCGCATTGGTTACCAGCACCACCCCGCCGCCTTGCGCCCGAAAGGCCTGCAACGCGGCCTGCGCCGCCGGGTAAATCTCGCGCCCGTTATGCACGCAGCCCCAGAGATCGACCAGCGCAAGCTCGTAATTCGCGCTGATCTCGGCGAACTGCTCTATCACACGGGTCACAGCGACAGCACCGGGATGATCTGCTTCTTGCGGCTCATGATGCCGGGCAGCACGACCTGATCGCCCGTGACACTGACGTCGAAGGACTTCTCGGCGACAGCGCGCACGGTTTCGGTGGGCACCAGCAGCGTCGCCTCCTCGCGCAGGATGTCGATGACGAACAGCATCACCTCCTCGGCGCCGTCGGCGGCCGCGACCTCGGGCATCGCCGCGACCAACTCGTCCTTGCGCGACAGCACCTGATCAGGGGCCGTGG
>PXES01000030.1 GCA_003564655.1 Paracoccaceae bacterium | reverse complement strand
GGGCAACGCCAGCGCGTCGCCATGGGCCGTGCGATCATCCGCGACCCCAAGGCGTTTCTCTTCGACGAGCCGCTCTCGAACCTCGACGCGGCCTTGCGCGTACGCATGCGAAAAGAGGTGCGCGCCATTCACGACCGCCTTGGCGCGACCTCGGTCTATGTCACGCATGACCAGATCGAGGCGATGACCATGGCCGATCATGTCGTCGTCCTGCGCGCTGGCGTGATCGAACAGCAGGGCGAGCCAATGGAGCTCTACGACCGCCCCGCCAACCAGTTCGTGGCAGGCTTCATCGGCTCGCCCGCGATGAATTTCATCCCGGCTGTCACGGGCGCGGACGGGCGCTCGGTCACGCTCGAGATGACGGGGCGGGCGCGCCTGCCGCTGGATATCGACGTTGCCCCCGACCGGCCCGTCACGGTTGGCCTGCGCCCCGAGCATCTGGAAATCTGCGCGCCCGACACTGACGGGGCCATACCCGTCACCGTCGCGGCGATCGAGCGCACGGGATCATCGTGCTACCTGTTCTCGGAAGAGGAGCCCGAGATCATCATCGTCACCGATGGCGCGACCGGCGTGCAGCAGGGTGAACAGGTCGGCCTGCGCATTCTGCCCGCGCGGGTGCATCTCTTCGACCGCGAGACCACGGTCAGCCTGCGGGACTAGCCCATGTCGGACACATCAAGCGATGTCGTCATCGTGGGTGCCGGGCCATCAGGGGCGGTGGCCGCACTGGAACTCGCGCGCGCAGGCATGGCGGTCACGGTGCTGGAGCAGGGTGGCTGGGTCGCGGCGGATGAATTCGACGGGGCACGCCCGGAGTGGGAGCTGACCCAGCTGCGCAAGTGGCACCCCAACCCGAACGTGCGCGGCCGGGCCGAGGACTACCCGATTGACGCCGCGCAGTCGGACGTCAATCCGCTGATGTTCGCGGGAGTCGGTGGGGCCGCGTTGATCTATGGCGCGCATTGGGTCCGCTTCATGCCATCGGATTTCCGGGTACGCACACTCGACGGCGTGGCCGATGACTGGCCTTTCACCTATGACGACCTCGCCCCGTTCTATGAATATGTCGAAGAGGCGATGGCCGTCTCGGGCCTGTCGGGCAACCCGGCCTATCCCGATGGCGCCCCCTGCCCGCTCCCGCCGCTGCCGATGGGCCGCGTCGGACGCAAGGCGGCGAAGGGCATGAATGCGCTTGGCTGGCACTGGTGGCCGGGGTCCAACGCAATCCCTTCGCGTGCCTATCGCGGGTTGCAGCCCTGCGTCCTGCGCGGCACCTGCGGGACCGGCTGTTCCGACGGGGCCAAGGCGACCCCGGACCGTACCCATTGGCCCGAGGCCTTGAAGCTCGGTGTGCGGCTGATCACCGGGGCGCGCGTGGCCGAGGTCGAGACCGATGCGAAGGGTCGCGCCTGCGGCGCGGTCTGGATCGACCGCCACGGCGCGCGGCACCGCGCGCGGGGGGATGTCGTGATCCTGTGTGCCAATGGCATCGGAACGCCGCGTCTGCTGTTGATGTCGGACCTTGCCAACCGGACGGGCCTGGTCGGGCGCAGATTGATGATGCACCCCTATGCGGGCGTGATGGGCACATTTGACGAGGAGCTGGAAAGCTGGGTCGGGCCCGCCGGGCAGATCCTCGTTTCGATGCAGTTCTATGAGACCGACACCTCGCGCGGCTTCGTGCGCGGCGCGAAATGGAACTGCATGCCCGCAGGCGGCCCGCAAAGCTTCCGCGCGGGCTATACCGGCGGCACGCTGACCGAGGGCTGGGGCGCCGCGCTGCATGACGGCGTCGCGCGCAAGTTCGGGCGCAGCTTCGAGTGGGGAATCATCGGCGAGGACCTGCCCGACCCGGAAAACCGCATCGTCCTGTCCGACAGCCTGACCGATGGCGACGGCCTGCCCGCGCCCGAGATCCGCTATCGCATGTCCGACAATACCCACCGGATGCTGGCCTTCCACACCGCCCGCGCGGTCGAGGCGATGGAAGCCGCAGGCGCGATCTCGACCGAAGTGACGCCGCTGATCCGCGATTGCGGCTGGCATCTGATGGGAACGGCGGTCATGGGCGAGGACCCCGAGACTTCGGTCACAGATCAGTTCGGGCGGGTGCATGACGTGCCGAACCTCTATGTGTTCGACGGCTCGATCTTCCCGACCTCTTCGGGAATGAACCCGACCGCGACCATCATGGCCGTTGCGGCGCGGGCAGTGCTGAACCTGATTGAGACCCGCCATACGCTTGCCCCGTCGCAGTAACAGGCAGAGGGACCATGTCGCTTTCAGATGAGGATCGCCGCAAGCTCGACAGATTGGCGCAGGTCATGCTGCCGGGCAGTGTCGGCATGTCCGGCGCGTCCGAGTTGCAACTTGCCCATGCGCCAGTTGATCGCGTGTTGCGCATCGAGCCTGCCCTCGCGCCGAAACTCGCGCACTTCCTGACACGGGCGGGCTTTGTGGGTTCGCTCGGCGATGTCGAGGCGCTCGCCCAGGAGGACCCCGAGGAGTTCAAGGCGCTCGAGGTCGTGCTGGCCAACGCGTATTTCATGCATGACACGGTGCGGGGTGAGATCGGCTATCCGGGCCAGGAGGCGCGTGACAGCTCCGTCGGACTGGACGACCGGGACCTCGCCCTGCTGGAGCCCGTGCGGGCGCGCGGGGCCATCTGGCGGGAGTGACCCGAAGCTGCCGGGGACCACCGGAGGTCGAGAGGTGTCCCGCCGCCCCGACCAGTGTGCCGCACGCACGGCCGGGATTGGGGCTGGCGAGAAGAGCCCCGCACATGCGCCGCGCTGGCCACATGTCGCGCTTGAAGGTGCTGTAGACGCCCTCAACGGTGTTCGTGTGGACATCGGGGAAGCCGGGGCGCACATACTCGTCGCGGCTGTGGTTCACCCAGTCATGACCGCCGAAATCGAGGCTGGTGGCGAGGCGCTGATACTGGCGGGCCTCGTCGGTCAGGATGAAAGCTTCGCGGCTCAGCTTGTCGCGCAGGATCGGCAGGATCGTCGCCTTGGTCAGATCGTCAACGACGCGCGAGCGGGCGCGCTTCGTGTCGCGGTCTACCAGCGTCAGCATCTTCATCTTGTGCGAACCGTCGCGCGCGTCCTTGGCCTTCGCCACGCCCGGCTCCTTGCCGATGAACGTCTCGTCAACTTCCACTTCGCCGCCGTTGCCGCCGAACGGTGCGAGTTCACCATCGCGCCCCAGCGCGGTCTGGAACCGCACCTGCCATTCCGGCCCCAGCACGTGCGCGGCATACCACAGCGTGTTGAACACATCCCCGGCAAAGCCCTGCCGGAAACTGCCATCCCCGGCGGGCGACAATTCGACCATGCATTCGCCCAGACCCGGAAAGCCGCGCTTGCTGTCTGTCATCCGTCGGGCCTATGCGTCCGCGAAGCGGATTTGCGCCTTCATCGCCTGGGAGCGATCCGCAGCGATGCGGAAGGCAGCCTCGGCCTCGGCCAGCGGCAGGGTATGGGGGATGAGCGGTGTCACATCGATCAACCCCTTCTGCATCAAGGTCACGCCGGTCGCGAATTCCGCGTGAAAGCGAAACGATCCGCGCAGATCCAGTTCCTTTGCCGTGATCGCCATCATTGGCAGGCTCATGTCGCCGCCCAGCCCCAGTTGCAGGACGATCCCGCGCGGGCGCAGTGCGGCTATCGCGGCGCTCAGCGCCGGTGCCGCGCCCGTGCATTCATAGAGCAGGTCGAAATGGCCCTTGTCGACCGTGTAATCGGCAAGCGCGTCCGGATGGGTGGCCATGTTCAGCACCCGGTCCGCGCCGCATTTACGCGCCAGCCCCAGCGTAAACTCGGAGAGATCCGTGGCGACGATCTCGGCGGCCCCCGCGCGGCGGGCGCACAAGATCGAAAGCACCCCGATGGGCCCGCAGCCCGTGACCAGCACGCGCTTGCCCATCAGCGACCCGGCCCGCAGCGTGGCGTGAAGCGTCACGGCCAGCGGCTCGGCCATGGCTGCCTCTCCTGCGCTCAGGCCGGTGGCATCGACGCATTGCGCGGCCTCGACAATCAGTTCCTCGCGGAAGGCGCCCTGAATGTGCGGAAACGGCATGGCCGAGCCATAGAAGCGCATGTTCAGGCAGTGATTGGGCAGACCCTCCTGACAATAGCGGCAGGTGCCGCAGGGGCGGCTGGGGGACACGGCGACAAGCTGCCCGTTGCAAAACCCCGTGACCCCGTCCCCGAGTTCCATGACACGGGCAGAGACTTCGTGCCCCAGGATCATCGGTTCGCGCAGTCGCACAGTGCCGAAACCACCATGATTGTAATAATGCAGGTCCGACCCGCAGACGCCGCCAGCGGCCAGACGCAACCGGATCTGGCCCGGCCCGAGCGGTTCGGACGTGGTGGTCTCGACGCGCAGGTCCTTCGCGCCATGAATGACGATGGCCTTCACAACGACACCGGGGTCAGCAGGGGTTGGCCCGTGAAATGCGCGGCCAGATTGTCGCGCATAAGCTGGCCCATGGCACGACGGGTCTCATAGGTGCCGCTGGCGTGATGCGGCTGCAACAGCGCATTCGAGAGCGTCGTGAAGCGCGGGTCGAACGCGGGTTCGCCCTCGAACACATCGAGTGCCGCGCCCCGGATACGACGCGTCTCCAGCGCCTCGAGCAAGGCGGCCTCATCGATGTTCTGGGCGCGCGAGATATTGACCAGCATCCCCTCAGGACCCAGCGCTTCAAGCACCTGCGCATTGACGATATGGCGCGTCTCGGGGGTCGCGGACAGGGTCACGAACACCACGTCCGACCGTGCGGCAAGCTCGGCAGGATCGGCGATGTAGTGCCATTTTTCCGCACCGGCGCGTGGCTTGCGAGCGGTGTAGGCGATGTCCATGCCGAAGCCTTCGAGGCGCCGGGCCACGGCCATCCCGATGCGCCCCAGCCCCAGCACGCCCGCGCGCTTGCCGCTGGCGCGGTGACGCAAGGGAAAGCCGCCCTTCGCGGCCCAGTCGCCCGACCGCGCCCAGGCTTCCGCCGCCACGATCCCGCGCGACAGCGCCAGCCACATGCCAAGCGCCAGATCGGCACAATCCTCGGTCAGCACATCGGGGGTGTTTGTCACGGCGATGCCGCGCGCCCTGCAGGCCTCAAGGTCCACGGCGTCGTAGCCTACGCCATAGACCGACACCAGTTCCAGCGCCGGGCAGGCCTTGATCAAATCGGCTGGCGCGCCGAGGTCGCCGCGCGTGGCGACGGCCCGGACATGCGGCCCGACCTCGGCCAGGTAGGAAGCCTTGTCCGCCGCCTCGAAATATCGGTGGAGCTCGTAGGCGGCGCGCAACGGGGCCTCGTCCCAATCGGGCAGCGCCCCCATCTGCAGAACATGCGGCTTCGTCATTTTTTTTCCGTGTGTTGGAGTGTTCGATGTTGACCTTGACTGATAACGTTAACATACTCACCCATGTCAAAGCTTGTCCAGCAGAAATTCGAAGGAAACCCGAATGGCACAGCAGATGTTCGACCTGTCCGGAAACCGCGCGCTGATTACCGGCTCGTCGCAGGGGATCGGCTTTGCCCTGGCACAAGGTCTGGCGCAGGCGGGCGCGCAGGTGGTTCTGAACGGGCGCGACACGCGAAAACTGACCGAGGCGGCGGCGGCCATCCCCGGGGCCATGACATTGGCCTTCGATGTCACGCAGCATGACGATGTGCGTGCGGCCATCGACGGGTTCGAGGCCGAACATGGCGCCATCGACATTCTGGTCAATAATGCCGGGATGCAGCACCGCACGCCCTTGCAGGACTTTCCTGCCGACATGTTCGAAAAGCTGCTCCAGACCAATGTTGCCAGCGTCTTTCATGTGGGTCAGGCCGTGGCACAGTACATGATTGCACGCGGGCGCGGCAAGATCATCAATATCGCGAGCGTGCAGACCCTGCTCGCGCGCCCCGGCATCGCACCTTACACGGCGACCAAGGGCGCGGTTACCAACCTGACCAAGGGCATGGCGACCGACTGGGCACCGCTGGGGCTGAACTGCAATGCCATCGCACCGGGCTATTTCGACACGCCGCTGAATGCGGCACTGGTTGCGGATCCGGAATTTTCGGCCTGGCTCGCAAAGCGCACGCCGGCCGGACGCTGGGGCAAGGTCGAGGAGCTGCAGGGGGCGTGTATCTTCCTGGCCTCGGAGGCCGCGAGTTTCGTCAATGGGCATACATTGTTCGTCGATGGTGGCATCACTGTTTCGCTCTGAGCGCATCGCAACCGACAGGAGGACAACATGGCTGCAAAAATCGCCTTGATCGGAGCCGGTGCCATGGGCGGCGCAATCGGCGCGCGCCTTGTCGCAACCGGCACGGCCCTGACAGTATTCGACCTCGACCAACAAAAAGTAGAGGCCCTGGTCGCAAAAGGGGCGCATGCGGCCGCGAGCGCGGCAGAGGCCGCCCAAGGGGCAACGGCGGTCATTCTCAGCCTCAACCATGCGCGCATCGTGGAGGCGGCCGTGTTCGGGCCGGGCGCTATCGCCGAAGGGGCCGGGCAAGGCCTGCTGATCATCGACATGTCCTCGATCGACCCGATGTCGACCCAAAGCCTTGCGGCCCGCGCGGCGGAAAAGGGCCTGACTTGGGTGGACAGCCCGCTCTCGGGGGGTATCCCGAAAGCGGCGACGGGAGAGCTGACCCTGATGCAGGGCGGCACGGAAGAGGACGTGGCGCGCGCGCAGGCCGTGCTGGCCAATGTTGCGGCGAACCAGACCCGAATGGGACCGGTCGGCGCAGGGCAGACCACGAAACTGATCAATCAGGTGCTGTGCGGACTGGGATTCATGGCCGTTGCCGAGGCTACGGCGCTGGCCGAGGCGGCAGGCGTGGATGCCACCCGCATCCCGCAGGCGCTGCGCGGGGGCCGGGCAGATTCGGCGCTTTTGCAGGAATACATGCCGCGCTTTGCCGAGCGCGACTACCGACGTACGGGGCGGATCGACAATATGGTCAAGGATCTTGACGGCGCGCAGGAACTCGCCCGGGTGAATTGCATCCCCATGCCTCTGACGGCAATATGCGCCGAAATCCACCGGATGCTGACCGCCGCCGGGCTTGGCAGCGAGGATCAGGCCGCGCTGATGGAGTACTTCAGCGGCGCAGGCAAGCCGTTGCGCGCGCCCAACACCGACGGCGGCTGATCGCCTCTGCGTCAAAATAGGCTGGATCGGAGTGACAGCGCAGGGTAGCGAGACAGGATGGACAGCGCCCGCAAACCCCCGACGATGACGGATGTCGCCCGTGCAGCGAAGGTGTCGCCGATGACCGTCAGCCGGGCGTTGAAGTCGGGAAACCTGGTCAGTGAAAGCACGCGCGCGCGCATTCTCGCCGCCGCGGAAGAGCTGGGCTATGTGCTCGACAGCACCGCCTCGAGCTTGCGGTCACAGAAGACGGATTTCGTTGCGGTCACGATCCCGTCGATCAACAATGCCAATTTTGCCGATACCGTTGGGGCACTGACCGAGGGGCTCAAGCCGCATGGTCTGCAAATCCTGCTGGGCTACACGAATTACGACATGTGCGAAGAGGAACGGCTGATCGAGCAGCTTCTGCGCCGCAAGCCACAGGCCGTCGTCATGACCGGGGGCAAGCACACACCGCGTTGCCGCAGACTGCTGGAGAATGCGCAAGTGCCCGTCATCGAGACGTGGGACCTTCCCGACACGCCCCTGGCCCATGTGATCGGCTTTTCGAATGCGCTGGCAGTGCAATCCATGGTCGATCACTTCGTGGCAAAAGGGATGACGCGGCTTGCCTTCATCGGCGGCGACACGGATCGCGACACCCGCGGACTTGACCGGCGCCGGGGCTTTGTGTCCGCGTTGCAGCGGCACGGGCTCGACGCGTCGCGCCTGATCGCGGCCGGGCAACCCCCGATCTCGATGCGCGAGGGGGCCGAGGCGATGGCGCATCTGCTCGACACCGCCCCCGATACCGAAGCCGTGATCTGCGTGTCGGACCTGTCGGCCTTCGGCGCCCTGAGCGC
>PXES01000315.1 GCA_003564655.1 Paracoccaceae bacterium | reverse complement strand
GCGCGGCCAGCGTCACCGAGTCGCCGATGCAGGTATAGCTCAGCCGCGCGCGCGAACCCATCAGCCCGACAAAGGCGGTCCCGGTATTCACCCCGATCCCGATCCCCAGCGGCGCGGTGCCCGCCTGCCTGCGCGCGGCATTGGCCGCGTCAACCGCCCGCTCCACGGCGCGCAGCCCGGCGAGGGCGCGGGCGCGGTGGTCGGGCATCTCGATGGGGGCGTTCCAGAACGCCATCACAGCATCGCCCATGAACTTGTCGATGGTCGCGCCTTCCTCGACCAGCGCCTCGGTCACAGACGTCAGGAAGCCGTTGACCATCTCGACCACCTCGGCCGGGGCGAGCGTCTCGGTGACGCCGGTGAAGTTGCGCATGTCCACGAACATCACCGACAACTCGCGCTCGGCCCCGCCGGGGGTGAGGATGCGCTCGGGGTCGGCGGCAATGCGCGCGATCAGATCGGGGGGCAGGAAATTGGCGAAGCGCGCCTCGACCGCGCGACGGGCGCGCTCGGTCGCCAGATACCCGAGGCTGAGCCCCGGCAGATAGACGCCCAGCGCGGTCAGCACAGGCAGTCCCGGATCCAGCAGCAGGCCGCGCGCCAGATAGGCCCAGACACTGCCCCCCAGAAAAACCACCACCACCCCCGCACCCAGCGCGAGGCCGACCCGCGCAGACCGGGCGCGCAGCCCCAGCGTGACAACCAGCCCCGCCAGCACGATCAGTGCCAGTTCCAGACCGTCTGCCCAGTCGGGCCGCGACAGGAAATCGCCGGCGAGGATCTGGCCCAGCGCCTCGGCATGAAGCACGACACCGGGCACTGTCTCGCCCAGCGGCGTCACTGCCATGTCCATCAGCCCGCTTGCGCCCGCACCCACCAACACGATCCGCCCTGCCACCGCCGCGGCCAGATCCGGCGCCACGGTCTCGCCGCGCAGCAGCGCCTCGGCCGAAAGCGCGCGCTCCAGCATCCGCGTGCCGGGGCGCAGCCGCATCTGCCCGTCGGCCTGCAGCGGGATCTCGACCGCGCCCGAGCGCAACGCCACCGCCTGTGCCTGCCCGCCGGATACAAGCCCCGATGCCTCGCTGGTGCGCAGGACATGCCCGCCCGCGCCCTGCGCCGTGCGCAACAGCTCGGCCACCAGCGACGGCACCAGAACGTCACCCACCGAACCCAGCATCGGCAGGCTGCGCGTCACCCCGTCCGCGCCCGGGGCCGTGCTGATCAGCCCCAGCCCCGCCGCTTTTTCCCGCAAGGGGTCAATCGGCTGGATCAGCGACGGAAAGCGCAGCAGCGCAGCGCCCGGGTGTTGGCCGGTATGCGAGATCCCCGCAGGCAGGTCAGGGGGCGCGCGGCCTTCGGGCGCGCCGGCGACCGCCAGCACCACAGGCAGTCGCGTCATTGCTGCGGCCAGCGCGGCATCGGGGTCGGGCAGATCGCCCGGCGCAAGCCCCAGCCGCCCCAGCGCTTCGGGCGCGAAGCGGTCGGGCTCGGCGAACAGGATATCGTAGCCGACCGCCACGGCACCCAGATCGGCAAGCCGGTGGGTCATTTCGGCGATCAGCAGCCGCGACCATGGCCATTGCCCATGCGCGGCGAGCGCGGCCTCGTCGATCAGCACCAGCGCGACGGGCAGATCGGGCTCGGCGGGCGGGGCCGGGCCAGCGCGGGCATAGCTGTCGAAGATCACCGCGCGCAATCGCTCGACCGGCAGCGGCTGCCAGAGCTGCGCCAGCACCATCAGCGCCGTCACTGCCAGCCCGACGCCCAGTGTCAGCCGCCCCAAGCGCCCGGCCTGGCTCATCCCGTCCTCCGCGCCTGGGACGCGGCGCTGTTCAGCGTGACGAGTTTGGCGCAGATGTCGCGGAAGAAACTTGCCTGCAAGGCGCGTTCCAGTTCGGGCTGGCGTTCCATCAGGCGACGCAGCGCCGCGGCCTCGACCTGCCAGACCACCGCCTGCCCTTCGACAATCACCGTGGCCGAGGCCGGACCGCCTGTCGTGACGCTCATTTCGCCGACATAGGCCCGGGGAGCGACCGTGCCGATCTGCACGCCATCGGCCTCGACCCGCGCGCGACCTTGCGACAGATAGCTCAGATGGGACACCGCCTCTCCCTGCCGGGCCAGCACGTCGCCGTCAGCCAGCAGCACCCAGCGCCCGGAATCGAGCAGCCGACGCGTCTGGCCCGGCGGCAGCGCGGGCAGGAACTGTGCGGCGAATTCCTGCTCGGCCGTGGTGAACCGCGCCTGCCAGTTGCGCCAGCCGGTAATCGCGAGCTGGATCGTGTTGACGGTGATCAAGAGCGTCTCCCAGAAGGCACTGACGATATCGCCCATCATGATGCCATAATAAATGATGCTGACCACTGCCGAGGCGATCACAAGAAGCCGCAGCCAGACGATGATCCGCATCATCATCGACAGCACCAGCAGGAAATAGGCCAGATGCCCCAAGAAACCCTCGGGCGCGATCACGCCGCTGAAAACCACGTCCATCCGATCAATGCACTCCGAAAACATCTCTGCGCGCGGCCCGCGCGCCCGCCGTCATGCCGACCCTTCCAAAGGACGCCCATGGCCCGCCCGGGTCAAGTTGTTCGCGGCCAGAAGCTTCAGCCGCGCCTCGCGCGACAGTGCCTGTTCAAGACACAGCCGCAGCGCGCTGTCGCGGCGCAATTGCCCCGCCAGCGCTGCCTGCGTGGCGCTGAAATACCGCGCGCGCCGGTCCAGAGTGACAGTGGCGGTGGCGGGCTCGCCCGACAGGAAGGTCAACTCGCCGATCAGATTCCCTGGCCCGCAGGTCGCGATCTTGACCCCGTCCGATGTGACCTGCGCGCTGCCCTCGGCCATGTAGATCAGCGTCCCCAGCACGCGCCCCTCGACGGCCAGAACCTCGCCTGGCGTGCCCGTGCGCCACTGCCCGGCATCGAGGAACCGCCGCGCCATGGGCCGGCTCAGTTGCGGCAGCTTGGCATTGATGAATGCGGCCTCTTCCTCGGTCAGCCGCGTGGTGGTGTGCAGATACCAGATCCGCCCAAGCCCGAAGAGGCTGATCACGATCCAGATGATCTGGATTACGGCCGCCGAGAGATTGAATTCATGCAACAGCGACGTCAGGACAAGTGTCGCCGCCAGCAGATTCAACCCGGTATGCGGCACAGTCCCGCCGCGCAACTGTCCCGTCTGCAACCCCAGATAGGCAAGAATGTAGCACAACACCCCGATCAGACCCGCAGTCGTGTAAAGGCTCTCGAAGTCGAAGGAATACACGTGACGCTCCGGGCGGAAGGCGAATTGCCGTTACCGAAATCAATGGATGACAGCGCACTGAACCGGACTCGTTACACAACTCGGTCGATGAAGAAGCAGCGTGACCGTGCTCAGGGAGCCTGACTGCGCCCGGCGAGATATGCGCTCACGGCGCGCATACGGGCCATGGGGTCGGCCCCGGCCTCGTCGGTCGCGGCCAGCGCCTCGGTCATGCGCCCATAGGCGAGGTCGAAATACTCCTGCGCGCGACTCCAGTCGAGGAAGGACGCGCCTTGCGGAACCGGCACTGCGAGGATCGCGTCTTGCCCGGAGCCCTCGCCCGTGTCGCAGCGGCGTGCGGCATTCAGTGCCATCGAACGCGCGAGTGCCGTTGCGATACGCGGCATCCGCGCCCCGCTGGTCAGGTCGTCGGGCGCGGCGGGCAGGGGGCGTGCGATCTTCTCGACCGGACGGCCCGCGCCCTCATGCAGGACCTCGCGGCCAAGATCGAAGGCCAGCGCGATATTGGGCCCGGATTTGAAGCGGCGCATCGGTTCCAGCGGCAGATTGTCGATCATCCCGCCGTCAATATAAACCTCGCCCCGCGACGAGATGACGGGCGGCAGCAGCACGGGAATCGCGGCCGAGGCGCGCACTGCTTGCCACAGCGGCCCCTCGCGCAGGATATCCAGCGCGTTGCGGCTGAGCGAGGTCGCCCCGGCGAAGAAATTGAGCGGCATATCCTCGATCCGCACTGCGCCGTACTGGTCTTGCAGCGCCGTGTCGAAGACCTCGTGATCCAGCAGCGCATACATCGGCGCGCCCAGATCGCCCGAAAGCTTCTGGGCCTCGAAAACCGCGAGGCTGCGGCGCAGGATTTCGTCAGGCGCAAGCCCGCATGCCAACGCCCCCGCCATTGCCGCGCCAACCGAACTGCCGCCCATCAGGTCGATTGCGATCCCGGCCTCCTGCAACGCCTTCACGGCACCCAGATGCGCGGTCGCGAGCGCCCCGCCCCCTGCCAGAACCAGCCCGCAGGCGCAGTCGCAGATAAAGCGCGCGAGCCGTGCATGGTCCGCTTCGCTGTCAAGCGCGACATGATGGTGCAAATGCGCCGGGTGATGCCGCAACCAGTCGCGACTGCCCGATATGGCCTGCGCCGCCGAGCCGCGCAGCAGGACAAGCTGCATCATGCCCGTATCGGCGTCAGCACCCGGCTGCGCGGGCGCGCCTTCGGGCAAGGGCGCATCGGGCGGAATGACGATGAACTGGCTGTCCGCATGTCGCGTCGCCCGACCGGCCCAGTCGGGATGGGCGCCCGCATCCTCGACCAGCAGGACCTGACGCTTGCCTGCCTGCTCGGCGCGGCTGAACCACTCGGCCCAGCCGGTGCGGCGCATCTCGGCTGGCAGATCGGCCGCGCCGAGCACCACGACATCGCCATGCGCCGCAAGCGCCGCGCGCAACCCGGCGACAAAGGCTTCGGGCAGCGGCGCGCCGTCCAGCCCAAGGACCGCCGTGATCATTCCGGCCTGGGGTGGCAGTGGCGCGGCCTGCGCGGTCACCGAGGCCAGCCGCGCGGCGACCGAGGCGAGGATCGTCGCCGACAGGCTGGGGTGGATGGCGGCCATCTTGTCGTATTGCGCGCGGGTGCATTCCAGCACCACCGAATTGCGCAGCGCGGTCACGTCCGCCGTCCGTTCGCCGCCCGCGAAGAAGGCAAGCTCGCCGATCGGTTCGCCCGCGCCGAGATAGGCGATTGTCTTGCCATCGGTGCTGACGCGAAACCGGCCCGACAGCACCAGATACAGCGCTTCGGGGCGCTTGCCCCGGCTGATGAGCCGCGTGTTGCGCGTGATCGGACGGACAGTGCACAGCGTCGCCAACTCTTCCAGCACAGCAGGCTCGAGCGCGGCAAAGCCGGGCAGGGCACGCAGCATCACGGCCTTTTGGGAAAGGTTCGCGTTGCTACTGGCCGGATGGTCCGTCACGCTTGGCACTCCTGCGCTGGCAACAGGATGCTAGAGGCGCGCGCCCCTGTTGGCAACTGGATTGCGCGCGCTGCAGCGATGCAGTGCGCTGGGGCCTGGATCCAAGTGCACCAGTGGCGCCGCACAGCCGTTACGTCTGGTCACATTCGCGACAGCGCGGTCGCGCGACAGCCGTTCAGCCACCGCGAATGATTGCCAAGATCGGCCAGCAACGCGCCCCACCGACGCAGTGGCCGGTGTGCGCCATTTCGGCACCGGCTGGGCGATCCCAGCGCGCAGGGTGAAGCGGGCGGGGGGGGCTGCGCGCAAGCTCGCGCGCGGCTGGGACTGCCGCGCCCGGGGTTGGATACGGACTGTCTTTCTGCATCGAACGCCGCTGCACTTCGGGGCGCACAGAGTTGCGTGGCTTCGGGATCTGGCGTAAGGCAAGGACCGCGCTCACGATCCGACAGGAAGCTTCATGCAAAGCCACGAGTATCTCGCCCTGCCCGCGCCCGACCGCAGCCCCAAGGTCAAGGGGCTCAAGACCCAGCCCGAGCGCTTTGCCCATCAGGTCACGGCGCTCCTGAACGAGCTTGCGGCCGAGGGGTGGGAGTTCTGGCGCAGCGAGTGCCTGCCCAGTGAAGAGCGCAAGGGCCTGACCGGGACGCGGACTGTCCAGAATCATCTGCTGATCTTCCGCCGCCCCAGCGCCGAGGCCCTGGCCGAGGAAATGGCGCGCGCGTCCTCGGACGCTGCGCCGGGCGAAGAGCCCGCTGCCGCTGCCGAGCCGCCCACGATTCGCCCGCCTCAGCCGCTGTCGCAGGTGCATGACACGCGCCGCGAACCCGCCTTCCTGACCCGCCGGGTCGATGCCGACACCCGCGAGTGACGGCTCAGCCCCGGATATCCAGCGCCAGCGCGTGAATCCGCCCGACCAGATCGGGGCCTAGCGCGGCATGCACGGCACGGTGCCGGTTGATGCGACTCATGGTCGCGAATTGCGGCGCGCGCAGGGTAACGTTGAAATGCGTCTCGCCCCCTTCGCGCCAGCCTGAATGCCCGTAATGGCTGTCGCTGTCGTCCTCGACCACCAGTACCTCGGGGTCGAACGCATCGCGCAGCCGCGTCTCGATTTCCTCACAAATCCGCATGGCTTTCCCCTTGCCCCTTCAATCCAGTGCCAAACATATCTAGACTGCCTCGTCCGGAGCGAAAAGACCTGCAATGTGCATCGATCCGGATGGCCGACCATGACCTCGACGCGACCCGCAGGCACCCGATGAACCGCAAACCGCCCTTCGATTTCGATATCCGCGCCTCGACCGACAAGAAGCGCCGGTCGCGCGGTCGGCGCGGCATGTCGGGTGCGTGGGAGACGTCGGTGCGGCAGTGCGAGCATCCGGGCTGCACGCTGGATGGCAAGTATCGCTGCCCCAAATCGCCCGATGCGCTGAACGAATATCTGTGGTTCTGCAAGGATCATGCCCGCGAATACAACCTGAAATGGAACTATTTCGAGGGCCAGACCGAGGCCGAGATGATGGACTCGATGGAGCGTGACCGCGTCTGGGGCCGCGCCACGAAGCCGCTGGGCGGCAATGACGAGCGGCTGGCCTGGCAGCGGCTGGGCATCGAGGACCCGCATCAGGTGCTGGGCGAGAAGGCCACGCAGAACCCCGGCAAGCGCGCGGGAGGCAGCGGCGCCACGCGCAAGTTGCCCCCGACCGAGCGCCGCGCCATCGAGATCCTCGATGCCCGCGACCACTGGTCACGCAGCGAGATCCGGCGCCAATACAAGAGCCTGGTGAAAGACCTGCACCCCGACCGCAATGCCGGCGCGCGCCATGACGAGGATCGCCTTCAGGAAGTCGTCTGGGCCTGGGACCAGATCAAGGACAGCCGTAACTTTCGCGACTGAAACGCCGATGGCCGCGTTCAGGCGCGCGGGCGGTGATCGCTGCCCGCGCGCAGCGGCAGGGTCAGGCGCTGCCCCAGATGCCGCAGCATTGCCTGTACTGCGCCGGAGCGCGCATTCCCTTCGCTGCGTTCCAGCCGGTCGATGACCCCTTCCAGCCGGCGCAACTCGCGCAGGTCGTCCACCAGGTCGAAGTCGCTCTGTCTTGCGCCCATCGCATGCCCCCTTGTTGCGCGAACCGGCAGCCCCCTGCTGCCGGGCGAGTCGCCCCGCCTCACCAGCCTGTTCGCGGAAGGTTATGGATGCGTTACCGCGCCGCGCGCGTCGGGAAAAAACGCGTGCGGGCCGGGGATTCCCTCTTGCAGGGATCGGGGATAGTTTGTAGATGCCCTGTCACGGCGCGGGCGTAGCTCAGGGGTAGAGCATTACCTTGCCAAGGTAAGGGTCGTGAGTTCGAATCTCATCGCCCGCTCCAGACAAAAAGACCGTTGCGGTTTCGCAACGGTCTTTTGCGTTTTTCCGCACGCCACCAAGCCGCAAAACGCAAGAGTCGAGTCGTTTCAGGCACTTGCCGATCCGCCCCCCGGGTCAAGCGAAATTATCATCGCGAGACCGTGAATTTTCCGTTGACGCGCCCCCGCGAAATACGCCAGATTGTGTCCTGTCGCCGCGCGACCCACTACATTTGGTTAGGTGTACGAAATGTGCGCTGTGCCGGAAAAGGTGGGTGCGGGACAGGGTCTGGACAATTCGGATGACGCAAAGGCAGCGGCGCGGGCCGGTGTGGCCTGCCCTGTTCCTGCTGCCTGGCGACATATCGGACCGGAAACCGGGCAGGCACAGTATTGGTAGTTTCGCAGAACGGACAGGGGCAGAACAACATGATCATCGAGCGGCATTTCACCACCGAGGGCACGGACGCCTACGCGGCGCTGGACTTCACCACCACCACCTCCGAGATTCGCAACCCGGACGGAACCGTCGTGTTCCGCAACGACAAGG
>PXES01000346.1 GCA_003564655.1 Paracoccaceae bacterium | reverse complement strand
GGTGATCATGCCATCGGTCATCAACACCACCACCTTCCGCGTATCGGGGTCATCCCAGGCTGCCGGACGGGTATCATGCTGTTCGTCCACGATGCCACGTTGCGCAAGCTCGGCGGTCAGCCACTGGCTGGAAGGGTCGAGCAACGACAACCCCCAGCGCATGCCGTAATGGGTGCCGGTCCCGTCATGCAGGCGCATGTCTGTCAGGAACTGCTTCAATTCATCGGGGTCGCTGGAATGATAGAGGATCGAGTTGGCCTCGTTCGGGCACCAGCCCCAATCCATCGTCGGCCAGTCGACGGCCCAGTTCATGAAATGCGCGGCCTGCGGCATGGACGCGACATCGGGCAACCCGGAATCCTGGAAGGTGCTGCGCGGCAGGTCGGGGCAGTGGGAATAGTCGTGCCAGGCGGTCCCGCCCAATATTTCAAACACGTCCTGCCCCGGATTCACGGTTCCGGCATAGGGCACGATCGAGATCGTGGTCGTGTCATAGTGATCGTCAGGGTACATCTGGTCGATGAACCCGCGCGCCGCACTGCGCAGTCGCGTGATGCGCGGAATGCCGATGGTGTCCGTCCAGCGCATCGAGCCCGAGATATCGAGCACCAGGGCGATTTCGACATTGGTGACATCTTCGCGCGCCGTGCTGACCTCTGCGCTTGCAAGCTGGTCAGTCCCGACCATACGCATGAAGAGCGTATTGGTAGAAGGCCGGGTCCGGACCATCACCTGTGCGCTGTTCAGGGCCTCTTCCACCTCGACCTCGACAAGGTAATCCTCAAGGCCGGCGGCGGCGAAATAGTCTTGGACCAGCGCGCCACGGTCGCCCGCCTCGCGCAGGGTGGCGGCGGCAAGGGCGGCACGGTCGGCAGTGGCCTGCACGCGCATGCGGGTATTCTCATAGCGCATGAAATCGACCGCCAGCCCGCCGACGAGCAGGATCGCCACGAAGATGAACATGCCGAGGATGATCATGCTTCCGTCCTCGCGGCGCAGATGGCGCTTGATGGCACCGGTCGGCCAAGCAAGGTAGCGGCGTTGTTCCATATCTCTTGCCATTTCTCTTGTCCCTATGCACGCGAACGCAAGCGGCCCCAAACGGTCCGCGCGCCCATTGCTGACAATTTTTCACAGAGTCGCGGCAAAATTAGGGCAAGCAGTGCCTTGAATCCGCCGGAATTGGATTTCCCGGAAGAGCGCGGGCGCAGGCAAAGGTAGACGCAGACGGGGAATTGCGCGTATCACTTCTCACAGGACTGCATCATTTTTGTGCAGGCGCCTAGAATACAACAAGACACTGGGACAGTGGGAGGTCAAAATGCTGGACATCAAGGAACCCGGATTTCGCGAGAACGTGGACCTCATGTTCCGCCGCGCCGTGGCGCATCTGGATCTGCCGCCGGGACTCGCCCGCAAGATCCAGATCTGCAACTCGACCTATACGGTCCGATTCGGTGTCCGGCTGCGCGGCAAGATCGAGACCTTTGTCGGCTACCGCGCGGTCCATTCCGAACATATGGAGCCAGTGAAGGGCGGCATCCGCTACGCCCCCGAGGTCGACCAGAATGAAGTCGAGGCGCTGGCCGCGCTGATGACCTACAAATGCGCCCTGGTGGAAACGCCCTTTGGCGGCTCCAAGGGCGGGCTCTGCATCGACCCGCGCCAGTATGAAGAACACGAACTCGAGCAGGTCACCCGCCGCTTTGCCTATGAGCTGGCCAAGCGCGACCTGATCCACCCTGCCCAGAACGTGCCTGCCCCCGATATGGGCACCAGCGAACGCGAGATGGCGTGGATCGCCGACCAGTATGCGCGGATGAACACGACGGACATCAATTCCCGCGCCTGCGTGACCGGCAAGCCGCTGAATGCGGGCGGTATCAAGGGTCGGGTCGAGGCGACCGGGCGCGGCGTGCAGTTCGCGCTGCGCGAGTTCTTCCGCCATCCCGACGACATGAAGAAGGCCGGGCTGAGCGGCACGCTCGCCGGAAAGCGCGTGATCGTGCAGGGGCTCGGCAATGTCGGCTACCATGCCGCCAAATTCCTGCGCGAGGAGGACGACGCGCGCATCATCGGCATCATCGAACGCGACGGTGCGCTGATGAACCCCGACGGAATGGACCCGGACCAGGTCCGCGCCTGGATCGGACAGCATGGCGGCGTCAAGGGCTATCAGGGCGGCGAGTTCGTCGAGGACGGCCGCAAGCTGCTGGAGGCCGAGTGCGACATCCTCATCCCCGCGGCGCTGGAGGGGGTGATCAACGCCACCAATGCCGAGCGCATCCGTGCACCGCTGATCATAGAGGCCGCGAACGGCCCTGTGACCGCCAAGGCCGACGATATCCTGCGCGAGAAAGGCACGGTCATCATTCCCGACCTCTATGCCAATGCCGGCGGCGTCACAGTCTCCTATTTTGAGTGGGTGAAGAATCTCAGCCATATCCGCTTCGGCCGGATGCAGCGGCGCAACGAGGAAGCCCATGCGCTGCTGCTGGTCAGCGAGCTCGAGCGACTCTCGGCGGACAAGGAACTTGGGTGGGAGTTGAAGCCCGACTTCAAGAAGCGCTACCTGCAGGGCGCGGACGAGTTGCAGCTCGTGCGCTCGGGCCTCGATGACACGATGCGGATGGCCTATCAGAACATCTCGGAGGAATGGCACCGCCGCCCCGAGGCGGGCGATCTGCGCACCGCCGCCTTCATCGTCGCCATCGAACGGGTGGCCGCGAGTTATCGGGCCAAGGGGCTCTGAGACGGGGCGGGCGGCGGGCTGACCGCCGCCCGCGCACGTCTGAACAGCCCCGCGGAACCTGCGCCGTGAAACTTGCCGCGCGCTACTTGCGCGCAACCGCCTGCCGCGCCAACGCCGAGTCGCGATCTGCAAGCCCCAGCAGGTTTGAGACCAGCCGCATCAGCCCGTCTTCCTCGTGATGGCGCTTGCCGTCCGCAAGGATGACCGACCACAGGTCGCGCAGATAGGCCGGCCGGTCGTCGAGCGGGATGACCTCCTTGATCGCACGCGTCAGATGCACGGTGTCGCCGATGCCCGCGTCCAGCGCCTCGGCCTCGCGGCGCAAGGCGACCGAATCCCAGGCAGTCAGGCCGAAACGCTCGGCGATCACACGGTCGATCCGCGCCACCTGTTGCGGGTCATAATCGCTATTGGACCGCGCCGCGCGCACCAGAAGCGCCACCACTGCGGCGCGGCCCGAAACCTCGGGACGCTCGGGCGGGGGTGGTCGACCGAACAGCGAGTGGAACCAGTTGCGCGCGTCATATTGCATGAGGCGTAGATAGGGGCGTCGGCGGCACAGGGCAAATCCGCCCACCTCACGACCCCGCGCGCCCCCGACCAGGGCAGCCCGGACAGCCCGCGGACCAAGCCTCTGATGTGCGCCAGAAGCGCCCCCGGGGCGTGCAAGGGTGGGTGGGTGGGCACGGCCCGGGGGCGCTTCTGGCGTAAATGCGCCACCCCGGACCGACCCGCCGGCAGCGGGACTACGCGCTGACCGGGTGGCCCTCGACCTCGCCCGTGTCATCGGGGGTGAAAGTCATTGCCAGCCCGTTGATGCAGTGCCGCTTGCCCGTCGGCTCGGGGCCATCATCGAAGATATGGCCCAGATGCCCGCCGCAATTGGCGCAATGCACCTCGGTGCGGACCATGAAGAAGCTGCGGTCCTGTTGCGTGCCCACGGCGCCCTCGATGGCCTCCCAGAAGCTCGGCCAGCCCGTGCGGCTGTCGTATTTCGTCTCGGACCGGTAAAGCGCATTGCCGCAGCCCGCGCAGTTGTAGGTGCCCGCGCGGTCATTCTCCAGAAGCGGCGAGCGCTCACCCCGCAGCGTGTTGGAATAGGCGCGCTCGGTCGCGTGCTCGCGCAGCACGGCGAATTGCGCCGGCGTCAGGCGTTCGCGCCACTCCTCCTCGCTGAGCGTAAAAGGAAAGTCGTTGCTGCCGGCCTGCGCGGCACGTGCGCCCATCAGCGCAAGCCCCGTCGTGACCAGAAACGAGCGTCGGTTGAACATGCGGTCCTCCTGTCTGTGACTTGCTTTGATACGATAGGCCGACCGGGTTGGTTTCAACCTTAGCAGCGCTGCGCGACATGGCTTCAACAACCCTGCGTGATCTGGCATCATCCGGACCATGAGTCTTCCCCCCGGCTTTCTGGATGAACTGCGCAACCGTGTCCCGATCTCGTCCATTGTCGGGCGCAAGGTCACTTGGGACATGCGCAAGTCCAACCAGGCGAAGGGCGATTTCTGGGCGCCCTGCCCGTTCCATCAGGAAAAGACCGCCTCTTTCCATGTCGATGACCGCAAAGGATTCTATTACTGCTTCGGCTGCCACGCCAAGGGCGACACGCTGAAATTCCTGCAGGAGTCCGAGAATATGGGCTTCATGGAGGCGGTCGAGGCGCTCGCCCGCGAGGCGGGCATGACCATGCCCGCGCGCGATCCGCAGGCCGCCGAGAAGGCCGACCGGCTGGGCGAACTGGCGCAGGTGATGGAGGCGGCGGGAAAATTCTACCAGCGGCAACTCGCCACGGGCGCGGCTGCCGCGGCGCGCGACTATCTGACCGGGCGCGGGCTGACGCCGCAGGTACAGGCGCAGTTCGAGATCGGCTTTGCGCCCGACAGTCGGCAGGCGCTCTGGGCGCATTTGACCGGCGCGGGCGTCAGTCCCGACAAGATCGTCGCGGCCGGGCTCGCCATCGCCCCCGATGACGGCGGCACCCCCTTCGACCGGTTTCGCGGGCGGATCATGTTCCCGATCCGCGATGCGCGCGGGCGGTGTATCGCCTTTGGCGGCCGCGCAATGGACCCGAATGCGCGGGCGAAATACCTCAATTCGCCCGAGACGCCGCTCTTCGACAAGTCGCGCGCGCTCTACAATATCGGCCCCGCGCGGGGCGTGGCGGGCAAGCAGCCGCTGATCGTGGCCGAGGGCTATATGGACGTCATCGCCCTGGTCGCCGCCGGGTTCGAGGCGGCGGTGGCGCCGCTGGGAACTGCGATCACGGAAGAACAGTTGCGCATGCTCTGGCGGCTGAGCCCCGAGCCGGTGATCGCGCTCGATGGCGATACGGCGGGGCTGCGCGCGGGCTACCGGCTGATCGACCTCGCCCTGCCGCAGCTGGGGCCCGAACAGTCGCTGCGCTTCTGCCTGCTGCCCGAGAAGATGGACCCCGACGACGTGCTGCGCGCCAGCGGCGCAGGCGCGATGCGCAAGCTGGTCGAGGGCGCTGTGCCGCTGTTTCGCCTGCTGTGGCAGCGCGAGACCGAGGGCCAGGTCTTCGACAGCCCCGAGCGGCGCGCCGCGCTCGACAAGCGGTTGCGCACGGCGCTGGGGCGGATCGCCGACCCCGGTCTGCGCGGCCATTACGCCGAAGGGTTGCGCGCGCTGCGGGCCGAGTTCTTCGCGCCGCCCGCGCGATCGGGCGGGCGCGCGTGGGGGGGGCCGGGGACGCGCTTCGCCCCGCCTGTGCAGCCCCTGCCCGCCACGCGCGCCACACTCCTCGCTGCGGGGGACGGCGACGCGGTCGCCGAGCGGATGCGCGAGGAGATCATTCTCGGCATCCTTCTGAGCCATCCCGACTTGCGGCCCGAATTCGAGGCCGATCTGGAACGCGCCGAGATGACCGGCCCCGGCCACGAAGCGCTGCGCCATGCGTTGCTGCTGGGCGACGATCTGACCGAAGGCCCCGCCGCGGTCGAGGCGCAGCGGCTCCTGGACCTCGGCCATGTGCGCATCGCGCCCCCGGTGCGGCAGACTGACAACCCCGATCTGGCGCGCAACTGCCTGGCCGAGGAATTCGCCAAGTTGCTGGCCCGGCGCGGGCAAAGCATCGAACTGCACGACGCAACCGAAGATATCGACGATCTGGCCGATGAGGGGCTGACCTGGCGGCTGCGTCAGGCCGCCGAGATGCGCAACCGTGCCGAACGCTCGCGGCTGTCGGATTCGACCGATCTGGGCGAGGATCGCGCGGCGCTGTCGGGCCAGCTTGATGCGCTGATCGAATCGCAGGTCTGGGTGAAGCGGAAAAAGTGACCGATTCGCGACACCGTCGCGCGCATCGCACCGGAAAGACTCTGCCGGGAACTGGAAATTGCGGCTACGCATCCTTATATCGCGGCAATCGGGGACCGTAACGGCGTGATTCGCCACAGCGATTCGGCCCTCGCTATGACCATGCAGATCCGGGAGCATCCATGGCCGCCAAAGACACCGACGAGACGCGCACCACCGATCAGGATCAGGAGAGCGGACAGACTGTCAGCCAGGCCTCGATCAAGAAGATGATCGCGCAGGCCAAGGACCGCGGATTCATCACCTACGAGCAACTCAACCAGGCGCTGCCCCCCGACCAGGTCTCGTCCGAGCAGATCGAGGATGTGATGTCGATGCTCTCGGAGATGGGCATCAACATCATCGAGGATGACGAGGAAGAGGGCGAACCCGAGGCGAAGTCGGGCGAGCTGGTCGAGACCGGCACCTCGCGCGAGGGGGCCGTATCCACCAGCAGCGAGGAAAAGCTCGACCGCACGGATGACCCGGTGCGGATGTATCTGCGCGAAATGGGCTCGGTGGAACTCTTGTCGCGCGAGGGCGAGATCGCCATCGCCAAGCGCATTGAGGCCGGGCGCAACACCATGATCGCGGGGCTGTGCGAAAGCCCGCTGACCTTTCAGGCGATCACCATCTGGCGCGACGAGTTGCTGAACGAGGATGTTCTGCTGCGCGACGTGATCGATCTCGAGGCGACCTTCGGCAACGCGATGGAGGGCGAGGATGACAGCGTCCCCGTCGCCGAGGGGCTGGCCCCGGTCGCCCCCGCCACGCGCCGCGAACAGCCCGCGCAGCCCGAACTCGACGCCGATGGCAACCCCATCGAAAAGACCGACGACGAGGATGACGAGGACGATCAGTCCAACCTCTCGCTTGCCGCGATGGAAAGCGCGCTCAAGCCGCGCGTGCTCGAAACGCTGGACCGCATCGCCTATGATTTCGAGCGTCTGGAAGAGATGCAGGCAAAGCGGATGCGCGCAACGCTCGAAGAGGCGGGCAAGTTCTCCACCGCGCAGGAAGGCGAATATCAGAAGCTGCGCGCCGAGATCGTGCAGCTTGTCAATTCTCTGCATCTGCACAACAACCGGATCGAGGCGTTGGTCGATCAGCTTTACGGCATCAACAAGCGCATCATGTCCATCGACAGCGCGATGGGGAAGCTCGCCGATCAGGCCCGCATCAACCGGCGCGAGTTCATCGAGGCCTATCGCGGCGCCGAACTGGACCCGACCTGGTGCGACCGCATGGCCGAAAAGCCCGGGCGCGGCTGGCAGGCGCTGATGGAGCGCTCGCGCGACAAGGTCGAGGAGTTGCGCGCCGACATGGCGCAGGTCGGCCAGTATGTCGGCGTCGATATCGAGGAATTCCGCCGCTTCGTCGGTCAGGTTCAGAAGGGCGAGAAGGAAGCCCGGCAGGCCAAGAAGGAAATGGTCGAGGCGAACCTCCGCCTCGTGATCTCGATTGCCAAGAAATACACCAATCGCGGGTTGCAGTTCCTGGACCTGATCCAGGAAGGCAATATCGGTCTGATGAAGGCGGTCGACAAATTCGAATACCGCCGGGGCTACAAGTTCTCGACCTATGCGACCTGGTGGATCCGGCAGGCGATCACGCGCTCCATCGCCGATCAGGCGCGCACCATCCGCATCCCCGTGCACATGATCGAGACGATCAACAAGCTGGTGCGCACGGGCCGGCAGATGCTGCACGAGATCGGCCGCGAGCCGACCTCGGAAGAGCTGGCCGAGAAGCTGCAGATGCCGCTCGACAAGGTGCGCAAGGTGATGAAGATCGCCAAGGAGCCGATTTCGCTGGAAACGCCGATTGGCGACGAGGAAGACAGCCAGCTCGGCGATTTCATCGAGGACAAGAACGCGCTTCTGCCGCTGGATTCGGCCATTCAGGACAATCTGCGCGAAACAACGACGCGGGTTCTGTCCTCGCTCACCCCGCGCGAGGAGCGTGTGCTGCGGATGCGCTTTGGCATCGGCATGAACACCGACCACACGCTCGAGGAAGTCGGCCAGCAATTCAGCGTCACCCGCGAACGCATCCGCCAGATCGAGGCCAAGGCCCTGCGCAAGCTC
>PXES01000095.1 GCA_003564655.1 Paracoccaceae bacterium | reverse complement strand
TCGCCAGAGGGGCTTGGCCGCCATAAAGCGCTCCCGCCCCGGCGGCTCAAAGCGCCCTCCCCAGGGTCGGGCGCGGCCCTTTGTGCCAGATCCGAGCCGCGCAACCGTAACAACGTCCCGCGCGGATGCCCGCAAAAATACTTTTTCAGCAGCCTGTTCGCCGCCGCGCCAACACTGGCACTGCGGCTTCGAGAGCGCGCGCAAAGCCGTGCCCGCAGGCCAGCCCCCCGTACAGGACACGCGCCATTCGCAAGCACGCGCCTCTGCCTGCTTTCATCTTTGGCCCAAATATCTCAGGGGGTGAATCGGCGCGGCAGCGCCAAGAGAGGGCGCGAGCGCCCCCTACGCCCACGCCTGCGACCCCGACCAACGCGAGAGTGACGCAAGACTGCAACGCCCACGCCCCCGCGCGACAGGGTGCGACAACTTGCACCACCACCCGGCCGCGGGGGAATTGTATGCGTCGGGTCTTGGCGATATGCAGAACCCCCCGACACCCCGCGCAGGAGCGCCCGCCCGTGAGCAGCACTGCCGACCCCGGCCCCACCCCCGCCCTTGCCCCGGGCGACGCGCCCGCGCGGCTGACATCGCTGGGCGAGGGGGCGGGCTGGCGGCTCGAAGGCGCGCTGACACTGCGCAGCGTCTCGGCACTTCTGCCCGCGCTCGACCGGCTGGAAGGCACGCAGGTGCAGCTCGACATGGGCCGCCTCGCGCGGCTCGACACGGCCGGGGCCTACGCGCTGGAGCGCGCGCGAGCGCGTATCGCGGAAGCCGGGGGCGAGTTGCGCTTCGACAATCTCGACCCCGACCATGCCGCCCTTCTCGACCGCGTCGCAGCCGCCATTCCCACACCCCCCGCGCCCGAGCGGCGGGTCTGGACGCTGGCCGGCACGCTCGAGGCGGTCGGTCGCGGTGTCGCCGGGGCCGGGCAGTTCCTGGCCGAGATCTGCGCGATGCTGGGCCTCTTCCTCGCCCGGCTGGGACGGATGCTGCGCCACCCGCAGGAATTCCGCATGACAGCACTTGTCCATCACGCAGACGAGGTCGGCTGGCGCGCGGTGCCCATCGTGATGCTGATGTCCTTCCTGATCGGGGTGGTTCTGGCCTTTCAGGGGGCGGTACAACTGCGCGCCTTCGGGGCCGAGATCTTCGTCGTCGATCTGATCGCCATCTCGATCCTGCGCGAGCTGGGCATCCTGCTGACCGCGATCATCGTTGCCGGGCGCACCGCGTCGAGTTTCACCGCCGCCATCGGCTCGATGAAGATGCGCGAGGAGATCGACGCCATGCGCACGCTGGCCATCGACCCGGCGATCGTGCTTTTCGTGCCGCGCATCCTCGCCCTGCTGATCACCCTGCCGATCCTCGGCATGGTGGCGAATGTGCTGGGCCTGTTCGGTGGCATGATGATGGCCTGGATCGAGCTTGGCATCTCGCCCGGCGTGTTCATGACCCGGCTGATCGAGGATACCAGCCTCGACCATGTGCTGGTGGGCTTTTCCAAGGCGCCGGTCTTTGCCATCATCATCGGGGGGATCGGCTGCCATGCGGGCATGCAGGTGGGCGGCAATGCCGAGAGCCTCGGGCGGCAGACCTCGGCCTCGGTGGTGCGGGCGATCTTCGCGGTAATCCTCGCCAATGCGCTGTTTTCGGTCTTCTTTGCCCTGGTGGGGATGTGATGGCGGGCGGCACGAATACGGACGACACCCCGGTCATCCGGCTGCGCGGCATCCGCAACCAGTTCGGCGCGCAGGTGATTCACGACAATCTCGACCTCGATGTGAAACGCGGCGAGGTGCTGGGCGTTGTCGGCGGCTCGGGCACGGGCAAGTCGGTGCTGCTGCGCTGCATCGCCGGGCTGCGCCCCCCGCAGGCGGGCCGGATCGAGCTGTTCGGGCAGGACGCGCTGAACTGCTCCGAGAAGACGCGGCGCGAGATCGACCAGCGCATGGGGGTGATGTTCCAGGACGGGGCACTCTTCTCCAGCCTGACAGTGCGCGAGAATGTCGAGGTGCCGATGCGCACGCTGCCCGGTCTCGACGCCAGATTGCGCCGGGAACTCGCGGATCTGAAAATCGCCATGTCGGGGCTGCCCTATATCGCGGGCGACAAGTATCCGTCGGAGCTGTCGGGGGGGATGCGCAAGCGCGCGGGTCTGGCGCGGGCGCTGGCGCTGGACCCCGAGATCGTGTTCCTGGACGAGCCGACCGCCGGGCTGGACCCCATCGGCGCCTCGGCCTTTGACGAGTTGACCAATGCGCTGTCGCGCACGCTGGGGCTGACAGTGTTTCTGGTCACGCATGATCTGGACACGCTGCACGCGACCTGTGACCGGATTGCGGTTCTGGCCGAGAAAAAGGTCATGTATACCGGTACCATGGCCGAGATGCTGGACATCGACCACCCATGGGTGCACGAGTATTTTCACGGCCCCCGCGCCCGTGCGGCGCAAGCGACACTGGAAAGGACGCCCTGAGGCATGGAGACTCGCGCCAACTATGTGCTGATCGGTGCCTTTGCCGTGCTGGGCTTTCTCGGCATGTTGGGTTTCATCCTCGCTTTCGGCAAGATCCAGTTCGACCGGCAATTCGCCACCTACGAGGTGCGCTTCGATTCGGTCTCGGGGCTGTCGCGGGCGGCGGATGTGCGCTTTGCCGGGCTGCCGGTGGGGCAGGTCACCGAAATCGCGCTGGACCCGGCGGGCGATGGCCGGGTGATCGTGACGCTGGAAGTGGATCGCGAGACGCCGGTGCGCGCCGATTCGCAGGCGGTGGTGGAAAGCTCGGGGATCACCGGGGTCAGCTTCGTTGCCATCGGCCCCGGCAGCCTGGACGCGCCGCTGATCAATGACCGCACCGACACGCCGGAACTCGAGGCCGGGCGCTCGACCATCCAGTCGCTGACCGAAGGCGCGCCGCGCATCCTCGACGAGACGCTGCAGGTGCTCGAACAGGTCAATCGCCTGCTTGGCGACGAGAACCAGAGCCGCGTCGTCAACATCCTTGACAATGTCGAGCGCTCGAGCGGCGAGATCACCCGCGCGCTGGACAATTTCGCGGCCTTCACCGACACCATCGCCGAGGCGACGGACACCTTCGCGGAATTCAGCGGCAATCTCGCGCCGATCCTGCTGCAGGCCGAACAGGCGGTCGAGGCGCTGCAATTCGCCATCGATGAATTCGCGCTGCTGGCCACCGAATCGCGGATCACCTTCGAGACCGGGACCGAGGCGCTGCAGACCGTTGACCGCTTCGTGACCGGCGACCTGACCGAGATGGCCGAGGCGTTGCGCGTCTCTGCCGACGAGGTGCAGGCCGAGATCACCGCCGTCTCGCGCGAGGCGCAGGAGACGCTTGCCACCTTCACCCGCACCGGCGATGCCGTGACCGAGCGGCTGATCGCGCTCGACCCCGCGCTGGCCCGGATCGAGCCGCTGCTCGACCGCGCCGACACCACGCTCGAGACGGTCGAGCGCATGTCCGCGCGCATCGATACGCTGGTCGCGGGCGACGGCACCGCGCTGGTGGCCGAGGCGCGCGAGATGGTGGCGCTGGCGCGCGAGGCGACCGAGAACATCGCCGCTGTGGCCGAGACCGACCTGCCCGCGATCATGGCCGATGTGCGCGCCGCGACGGCCGAGGTCCGCACCGTGGTGGACACGGTCGGCAGCGATCTGGCGCAGGTCTCGGGGCAGGTGGCCGAGCGGGTGGACACGCTGAGTGCAGGCGGGTTGCGCACGCTCGATCAGGTGACCGAGACCTTCGCCAACGCCAACACGACGCTCGATGCGATCAACCGCGCGCTCGCCACCTCGGAAGGCGCGATAGAGGCCGCAGAGCGGGCCTTCATCGGCGCCGACCGGGGGATGAATGAAGAGGTCGCGGTGATCACCGCCGATCTGCGCGACGTGCTGGGCCGACTGGGCGCGGCGGTGGATGCCGTGTCCGAGGATATCCCGCTGGTCACCGCCGATCTGCGCCGCACCGCCGAAAGCGCGGCCACCGCCTTTGACGATGTCGGGCGGCTGGTGCGCGACAGCTCGGGCCCGCTGCGCGAGTTTACCACCGGCGGCCTGCCCAACATCACCCAGCTTGCGCGCGAGACGCGCGGGCTGATCACCAATCTCGACCGCCTGACGCGCCAGATCGAACGCGACCCGGCGCGCTTCCTGCTCAACCGCCAGACGCCGGAGTTCCGCCGATGAGACTTGCCAGACGAGGGGTGCTGACCGGAATGGGGGCGCTGGCGCTGTTGCCGGGCTGCGGCGCGCTCACGGCGATCAGCGACGCGACAGCGGTGCTTGACGCCTATGAGCTGCGCGCGCCGCGCCTGCCGCAGGCCACGCGGATGCTCTCGCGCGGGCTGAGCATCGAGCCGCCGACCGCCTCGGGCGCGCTGGATGTGGACCGCATCCTGATCCGCCCCAACCCGGTGCAGTCGCAATACCTGCCCGGCGCGCGCTGGTCCGAGGACATGCCGCGCATGGTCCAGAGCCTGATGCTGCGCAGCTTTGAAGAGACCGGCGCACTGGCTTATGTGGGCCGCCGTCCGCTGGGGGGCACGGGCGATGTGGCGCTGATCTCCGAGATCACGGATTTCCAGGCCGAGCTGGAGGGCGACAGCGATGCCACGCTGGTGCGGGTGCGGATGATCGCGCGCATGGTGCGCGAATCTGATGCGCGGGTGCTGGGGCGGCAGG
Organism: Paracoccaceae bacterium; assembly: GCA_003564655.1. Classification (GTDB taxonomy): domain Bacteria; phylum Pseudomonadota; class Alphaproteobacteria; order Rhodobacterales; family Rhodobacteraceae; genus Roseinatronobacter. The sequence goes on along the minus strand of PXES01000095.1, from coordinate 3,457 downwards.
CGGTGCAGGGGCTGGTGCCCGCCGCCTCGACCGACACGCTGGAGATTGTCGAGGCGTTCGATCTGGCCGTGGACGAGATGCTCGACGCGCTGGTGCGCTGGGGGCTCGAGGTGATGGGGACACGGCTGCCAACTGCCTGAGCCTCTGCCGGTTCGGGTTGGCTCATGTCGCAGGGCTTCGTGGGGCTCTGCCCGTCGCCGTTGTTCCCGACCCAATAGCGCCCAATGGCGTCCTCGGGAGATTTTGACAAAGATGAAAAAGATCAAGGGTTTGCCCGGCGATGCTGCGTAGTCTTTACGACTGGACCCTGTCGCTGGCGCGGCACCCGCATGCGATGTGGGCGCTGGCGGGGGTGGCGTTCATCGAAAGCTCGGTATTTCCGGTCCCGCCCGATGTGCTGATGATCGCGATGATTGTGGCGCAACCCTCGCGCGCCTTCGTCATCGCAACAGTGGCGACGCTCGCCTCGGTCGCGGGCGGGCTGGCGGGCTACTGGATCGGCTATGGGGCCTTCGAGACGCTGGGCCGCCCGGTGCTGGAGTTCTACGGCAAGGACGCCTATTTCGACGACTTCGCGGCGCGCTACAATGAATGGGGTGCCTGGGCGGTGCTGATCGCGGGCATCACGCCCTTTCCCTACAAGGTCATCACCATCATGTCGGGGGTGACGGGGCTGTCGCTGGGGGTGTTTGTCGTCGCCTCGCTGATCGCGCGCTCGGTGCGATTCTTCATCGTGGCCGCACTGCTGTGGAAATTCGGCGCACCGATTCGTGACTTCATCGAGCGGCGGCTGGGCTTGATGTTCACGCTGTTCATGGGCTTGCTGCTGGGCGGGTTTCTGGTCATCCGGGTGTTGTGATGCAAAGAGCGGTGCAGGTGCTGGCGCTGGCGGGATCGGCGGGGTTGCTGCTGGGCGCGCTTGCGTTCGAGCATATCGGCGGCATGGCGCCCTGTCCGCTTTGCATCTGGCAGCGCTGGCCGCATCTGGTGGCGCTTTTGGGCGCGGGGGCGTTGGTCTGGTGGCCCTTCGCGCTGGTCGGGGCTGGGGGGGCTGCGACCTCGGGCGGGATCGGGGTCTATCACACGGGCGTCGAACGCGGCTGGTGGGACTCGCCCGCAAGCTGCGCGGCCGGGAATGTCTCGGGCCTGTCCTCCGAGGAGTTGCTGGCGCAGATCATGGCGGCCCCCGTGGTGCGCTGCGACGAGGTGCCGTGGGAGATGCTGGGCCTGTCGATGGCAAGCTGGAACGCGGTCGCGTCCTTCGGCATCGCGGCGCTGTGGCTGGCGAGCCTGCGCCTGAGCTAATGCAGCCGCAGCGTGTTGCGCCGCACGCGCCCGACCTCGAACTCGCCCACCACATTGCGCCATTCGCCCGCCGAGACCTGTTTGCGATGGGTGAAGCGCACCGAATGCAGCGGCCCGTCTATGCTGTCCTGCCAGAATTCGATGAACTCGAACAGTTTCGGATAGTCGGGGGCAAGGTCGTAGTCCTGCCACAGGAAGCTGTTGAGGACATGGGCATGGTCAGGCATGCGGTAGATCATCTCGGCCGTGGTCAGGCCATAGCCCTTGAGCATCAGTTCGACGGGATGTGTGTCCATATGGCGCCTCGTGTCATGTCTCCTGCGTAAATCATGCCAAATGGAAGTTATCTTTCAATGAAAACATGCTGTTGGCACTTTGCGGGGGGGGCTGCCAGAAGCCCCGACGATGCGGCGTTGCACCCCATATCGGGCTGATGATAGAGTGCGCGCAACCAGATATTGACCGCCCGGCCGAGCAGCGAGGACCATGTGAGCGACACCCCAGAACCCCCTGAAAACATGGACGAAACCCCGCCCGCGGGGCCGTCCGGCCCGACGGTCTCGATCACCGCCGAGATGCGCGCCTCGTATCTCGACTACGCGATGAGCGTCATCGTCAGCCGCGCCATCCCCGATCTGCGCGACGGCCTAAAACCTGTGCATCGGCGCATCCTCTACTCGATGCAGATGAACGGCTTTACCCATGACAAGCCCTACCGCAAGTCGGCGCGGGTGGTGGGCGACGTGATCGGGAAATACCCCCCGCATGGCGATTCCGCCGTCTACGAGGCGCTGGTGCGCATGGCGCAGCCCTTCTCGATGTCGCTGAAACTGTTGGACGGGCAGGGCAATTTCGGCTCGATGGATGGCGATAACGCCGCCGCCATGCGCTATACCGAAGTGCGCATGGACAAGCCCGCGGGCGCCCTGCTGGCCGATATCGACAAGGATACGGTCGATTTTCAGGACAATTACGACGGGCAGGACCGCGAACCTACCGTGCTGCCCGCGCGCTTTCCCAACATGCTGGTCAATGGCGCGGGCGGCATCGCGGTCGGCATGGCCACCAACATCCCGCCGCACAATCTGGGTGAAGTGGTCGATGCAACCCTTGCACTGATCGAGAACCCCGACTTGACCAGCGCCGATCTGATGGAGCATGTGCCGGGCCCCGATTTCCCCACCGGCGCGCTGATGCTGGGGCGCTCGGGCGCGCGCAAGGCGTATCTCGAGGGGCGCGGCTCGGTCATCATCCGCGCGAAAACCCATATCGAGGAGACGCGCAAGGACCGCTACGCCATCATCGTGGACGAGATTCCCTATCAGGTGAACAAGTCCAGCATGGTCGAGAAGATCGCCGAGGCGGTGCGCGAGAAGAAGATCGAGGGGATCGCCTCGGTCGCCGACGAATCCGACCGTGTGGGCGTGCGCGTCGTGGTGGAACTCAAGCGCGATGCGACGCCGGATGTGGTGCTCAACCAGCTCTTCCGCTTCACGCCGATGCAGACGAGCTTCGGCTGCAACATGCTGGCGCTGAACGGCGGGCGGCCCGAGCAACTGACCCTGCGCGATTTTCTGACCGCCTTCATCACCTTCCGCGAGGAGGTGGTGACGCGGCGCACGGCGTTCGAGCTGAACAAGGCGCGCGAGCGCTCCCATGTGCTCTGCGGCCTCGCAGTGGCCGTGTCGAATGTCGATGAGGTGGTCGCCACCATCCGCGCCTCGGCCGACCCGGCCGAGGCCCGCGCGCGGCTGATGGAGCGGCGCTGGCCCGCCCACGATATCGCCGATTACATCCGCCTGATCGACGACCCCAGCCATACGATCAACGAGGACGGCACCTACAACCTGTCGGAAGTGCAGGCGCGCGCGATCCTCGATCTGCGGCTGCAGCGGCTGACCGCGATGGGCGTCAAGGAAGTCACCGACGAGCTTGAGGCGCTGGCCGCGAAGATCAAGGATTACCTCGATATCCTGCGCTCGCGCGCGCGGGTTATGGAGATCATTTCCACCGAACTGCGCGAAGTGCGTGAGGCGTTCGCCGTGCCCCGCCGCACCGAGATCGTCGACTGGTCCGGCGATATGGAGGACGAGGACCTGATCGAGCGCGAGGATATGGTCGTGACGATCACCTCCGGCGGCTACATCAAGCG
>PXES01000014.1 GCA_003564655.1 Paracoccaceae bacterium | reverse complement strand
CCCTCGCGCGAGGTGATCACCTGGCGCATGCGCGGCCGCGCGCTGAGCAAGGTCTGGTCGGTCCTGCTCTTGATGACCATCGTCATGGGCGGCATCTATGTGGGCTTCTACCCGCCCTCGGCCGCAGGCGCGGTGGGCGCGGCGGGCGCGCTGGCGATCGCCATCAGCATGCGCCGCATCAGGGGCCGGGATTTCTGGGACGCGTTGATCGAGGCCGCGCGGGTCAGCGCGATGATCTTCGCCATCGTCATCGCCGGGCTGATCTTCAGCCGCTTCCTGCTGATTTCCGGCTTCATCGGCGATCTGCGCGGCTGGGTTCTGGCCAGCGAGATGACCGTGGCGGGCTTCATCCTGGCCACCATCGTGCTGTTCCTGATCCTGGGCATGTTCATCGACTCCGTCTCGCTGCTGGTGATCGCGGTGCCGTTTCTTTACCCGGTGTCGCAGGCGCTGGGGATCGACCCGATCTGGTTTGCCGTCATCATCATCAAGCTGATCGAGATCGCCGCCATCACGCCACCGGTGGGGCTGAACCTTTATGCGGTTCTCGCCGCGGCCGAGCAGCGCCTGAAAGCCGGCGCGCTGTTTCGCGGTGTCCTGCCCTTCATCGTCATCGAGTTCTTCGTGCTGGGCCTGCTGCTGGCCTTTCCGCTGCTGGTCACCTGGCTGCCCGCGCGCATGTAGAGCCATTGCAAGAGGAGACCGCCATGACCGACAGGCTGGACCAACCGCAGGTCAACATCTCTGACATGCTGGCCCAGCACGGCCGGTTCAAGGCCCGCAAACCGGCCGTGATCTGCGGGCAGACAACCCGGCTATGGGGCGATTTCGACGCCGCCATCAGCCGCGTGGCCCACGGGCTGCTGGCCGATGGGCTGCAGCGCGGCGACCGGGTGGCGGTGATGATGGACAACTCGGTTCAGATGCTGGAGGTCACCTTCGGCATCATCCGCGCCGGCGGCTGCGCGGTGCCGCTTTCGGGCCTGCTGACGGGCGAACAGCTGGCCGGGCTGGTCGCCGACAGCGGCGCGCGGCGGGTCTTCGCCTCGGCCGGGTTTGCCGAGCGGATGGAGGCGGTGCACGGCCAGATGGGCGATGTGGGCCTGAGGGTCGCCTTCGGCTTCACCGCGCCGGGATGGACCCCGCTGGACGATTTCACCGACGGCCAGCCCGCCAGCCTGCCCGGCATCCGCCACGCGGCGGGCGATGATTTCAATATCATCTATTCCTCCGGCACCACCGGCCTGCCAAAGGGGATCGTGCAGACCCATGCCGCGCGGCTGCATTTCGCCTTTTCCAACGCCATCGAGCTGGGCATCACGGCCGAGGCGCATACCCTGACCACCACCTCGCTTTATTCCAACGGCACCTGGATTGTCATGCTGCCCACGCTTTTCGCCGGGGCCACGCTGCATGTGATGGAAAGCTTCACCCCGGCGGGGTTTCTGGAGCAGGTCCACGCGCAGGGCATCAGCCACAGCTTCATGGTGCCCGCCCAGTTCATCGCCGTGCTGGAGGACCCCGCGCTGGATGGCGCCGATCTGTCCTCGCTGCACCGCGTCCTTTGCGCGGGCTCACCGCTCAGGCGCGACACCAAACGCGCCGTGCTGGAGCGGATCACGCCAGGGCTGGTCGAGCTTTACGGTTTTTCCGAAGGCTTCGCCTCGATGCTCAAACCGCATGAACATGCAGAGAAATTCGACAGCGTCGGCACGCCCGTCATGGGCTTCGATCTGCGCGTGATCGACGAGGACGGCAAGCCCTGCCCGCCAGGCCAACCCGGCGAGATCGTGGGCTACGGCGCCGGCATGCTGCGCGAATACAACGCCCGCCCCGACCTGACCGCCGATCTGATCTGGCGCGACGAACACGGCCGCACCTTCATCCGCTCCGGCGATGTGGGCGTGATGGACGAAGACGGATACCTGAGCATCGTTGACCGCAAGAAGGACATGATCATCTCTGGCGGCTTCAACGTCTTCCCCACCGATGTCGAAGCGGTCGTCGGCGGCCATCCGGATGTCTCTGACGTGACGGTGATCGGCGTGCCGCATCCGAAATGGGGCGAAAGCTGCCTGGCGCTGGTCATCGCCCGGCCCGGCAGCGCGGTGGATCCGGTAGCGATCTGCGACTGGGCGAACGACAGGCTGGCCAAGCATCAGCGTCTCGCGGCCGTGGAACTGCGCAAGGACTTTCCCCGCAACGCGCTGGGGAAGGTGCTGAAACGGCTGCTGCGCGAGCCTTACTGGATCGAGCGCTAGACCGGGAGAGGGTTGCGGCGCCATGTCAGCCGGCGCCCAGGATCTCCGGGCCCGGCGGACGCGAGGGCCGGCGCGCGATCTGCTCGATCACCTGCACCCCGGCTTGGCCCTGGCGGGCGCGCGCGGCGTGGATGACCGTGCCGAGCGGCCACCTGTCGGCGCGGCAGCGATGTGGCAGGTATTCCGGCACTGCCAGAACCGGGTGGCGTCCGGCCAGCGCCGAAAGCCGGATCCGCGCTACCGCGCGCGTGGCGTCGCGCAGGGTGATACTGACCGGTTCAAGGAAGCGTCGTCCGGGATTGGCCGGGACATCTGGCATGGGGGGGCCCGATGGTGATGCAGGGCGTTGCGGGTGCGGTCGATGCCAAAGCCGGCGCGGCTGCAATCGCCTTTCGGACGCCCCCGGAACGCTGGCCGCCCCGGCGACGGCGCGCCGGGGCGGTCGGTCTTGACACGATGATGCGCGCGCGCGGTCAGGACCAGTGCGCGACGGTGCGTTTCTCAAAGGACTCGCGGAACTGGGCGGTGGTCTTTTCCAGCGCCTCGCCCGTTTCCCAGTCCAGGATCACTGCAAAACGGCGCACCGCGTCCAGCGCGTCGATCTCGCCCTTGCGGTAGAGCGCGGCAACCTCGGCGGGGTCCATGCGCGCCCAGTCCTTGCGCTTGCCGCGGATCTCGGCGCGCAGGGCGGCGGTTGCCTCTTCATCGACGGCGTATTCGCACAGATCGGCGTCGATCTCGCGGATCACCACGCCGTAATCCTTTGCCGCGCGGTCGATCGACACATAGTCGTCGATCACGTCGGTGCAGACCGCCTGCGGATCACGCTCCAGCGGGTCGCCGAAGCCGCCGCCGCCCGCCGTAGGCCGGGCGAATTCGTCACCGGTATTGACCGGGTAATCCGAAAAGACCGAGCCCAGCCATTTCGCCTGCGACTCTCCTGCGCGGCGGATCGACAGGCCGTGCGGCATCGACGGCAGGCCCCCCTCGACCCCCCAGACCACGGCGCGTTCGCGGTCGCAGATATAGGACATCACAGCGCCTTCGCTGTCCAGCAGCAGCGAGGTCTTCTGCAACCCGGTCCCGCCGCGCCATTTGCCGGGGCCCGCGCTGTCGCGCAGGATCTGGAACTCGGTGGTGCGGGTGGGATTCACGCGCTCGTTGCCCTCGTTCGGCTGCGATTGCAGGCCGACGCCGAAACAGGCCGAGGTCACGTCGGACCCGTCCTTTCCGTTGCGTCCGCCCCAACCGCCGGGCAGCCATTCGTAGAACATGAAGATCGGCTTTTCGGGCGAGCGCAGATCGCGCCCGCCGGCCAGCAGATATTCCAGGTTGAACGCACAGGCGATGGCGCGGTCCGGCATGATCTGGGACCACATCTCGAAGATCGAGTTCATGATCTTCTCGAAGGGCATCATGAAGCCGGTCACCGCCACCGGCCATTGCGCGCTTACCACGCTGTTTTCCGGCGCGTTGATGTTGATGACGCGATAGAACCCGCTGTTGAGGGGCAGATCGGGAAAGAACATCTTCATCCCGGCCACGACGGCGGAAAAGGTCGCGCCGGGTGCCGCGTTGTAGATCGACGAGATGGTGGCGTGGCTGCCGGTGAAATCATAGTAGATTTCGTCGCCCTTGATCGTCATCCTGACGCGGATGGGGATCATCCCTTCGCCGCGCGCCGGGTCGCGGTCGATGTAGTCAACCGTTTCCCATGTGCCGTCGGGCAGGGCGGCGATCCGCTGGCGGGTGCTGCGCTCGACATAGTCCTGCACCTCTTCCATGCCCTGCAGCACCTGATCGCGCCCGTATTTTCGCACCAGGCGCAGAATCTCGCGCTCGGATACGGCGGTGGCGCTGGCCTGCGAGTGGATGTCGCCCAGGATGGAACCCGGGTCGCGCGTGTTGGCGGCGATCATGCCTGCCACGTCGCGGCAGAATTCGCCGGCGCGGAACAGGCGGACGGGCGTGATGCGCACGGCCTCGCGGAACATGTCACGCGCCGAGACGTCGAAGGAGCCGGGGACCGAGCCGCCCAGGTCCGACCAGTGTCCGTTCGACTGCGAAAAGCCGATCAGCGCGTCATCGTCGAAAATGGGCCGCACCAGCCGCACATCCGAGAAATGCGTGCCGCCGGCATAGGGGTCGTTGATGGCATAGACATCGCCCGGCACCATCTCGCCCTCGAAGGCGCGGATCACGTCCTGGCAGGTGAAATGCAGCGTGCCGACATGCACGGCGATATCCTGGTTGCCCTGCGCCACGGAATTGCCCTGCGCGTCATGCAGCGCGTTAGAGAAGTCCCGGTTGTAGATGACGAAGGAATAGCAGGTGCGCAGCATCTGCTCGGCCATCTGATCGACCGAGGTGATGAAGGAATTCTTCAGCACCTCGAAGGTGACGGGGTGCAGCGGATCGCGGGTTTTTGTGTCCGTGTTCATGGTTCAGACCTTCGTCTCGATGCGGATGTTCATATGGGCGTCCACGGCGGCCGACATGCCCGGGGGCACGACGGTCGTGCTGTCGAGTTGCTCTATGATCGCGGGGCCCTCGATCTGCGCGCCGGCCTCCAGCGTCTCGCGCTGGTAGAGGGCTGCGTCATGCGCCTGCCCGTCGAACCAGACCTGGCGGCGGCCCACCGGGTCTGGGCTGTGCGCGCGTTCGGGGTGTTTCTGCAGATCGGCCTTCGGCACGATCCCCACCGCCTTGACCGCGACGCGAAAGAAGGACACGCCGGCATCCTTGCGCGAGAAGTTATACTCGCGCTCATGCTCGCTGTGGAACGCGTCGACCAGGTCGGCGACATCGGTCACCTTTGCCGGCGCATCCACCTGCAGTGACCGCCACTGGCCCTGATACATCATCTCCACCGTGCGGCTGAGCACCATGTTGTCCGGCTCGACCCCTTCGCGGTCAAGCTGCGCGCGGGCCTCACCCTCGATGCGCTGGAACAGCGCCTCGATATCGGCGGGATCGGTGTCATCGGCGCGGCGCATGAAGCTGTCGGAGAAATCATGCTGGATATCGACCAGCAGACAACCCAGCGCCGAGGTCACGCCGGGGCTGGGCGGCACGATGACGGTGGGAATGGACAACTCGCGCGCGATGGCCGCCCCGTGCAGCGCGCCGGCACCGCCGAAGGCACAGAGCGCGAAATCCCGCGGGTCATACCCGCGCGAGATGGAGAGCAGCCGCACCGCGTTGGCCATGTTGGCATTGGCCACGCGCACGATGGCCTCGGCGGCCTCGTGCAGTTCCATGCCGAAGGGCTCTGCCACGGTGCGGCGCACGGCGTCCTCGGCCAGGCCTGCGTCCAGCATGACCTTGCCGCCTGCAAGCGACGTGCCCAGCCGGCCCAGCACCACATTGGCGTCCGTATTCGTGGCCACCTCGTTGCCATTCTTGTAGCAGGCCGGGCCCGGGAAAGCCCCCGCCGACTGCGGCCCGTTGCGCAGCGCGCCCCCCTCGTCCTGCCAGGCCAGCGAGCCGCCGCCCGCGCCGATGGTCAGCACCTCGATGGACGGAAAACGGATCGGATAGCCGTATTCGATATGCCAGTCCTTGGTGATGCGCGGCTCGCCCTGGTAGCTGACCGACACATCGGTCGATGTGCCGCCCATGTCGAAACCGATGGTGTTGGGAAAGCCGCACAGATTGCCGATGAAGCGGCTGGCGATGGCCCCGGCGGCAATGCCGGAGCCGGCCAGACGGGCGGCGAAGTCGCGCACCGCATGCGGCGTCATCACCCCGCCGCCGGTATGCAGCAGCAGCAACTCGCGCGTGTAGCCGCCCTCTTCCAGCTTCTCGCCCAGGCGCGAGACGTAATTCACCACCACCGGCGAGACAACGGCATTGGCCATGGCGGTGGAGAATCGCTCATGCTCGAAGATCTCGGGCATGATCTCGGCCGAGAGCGAGACCGGCACATCCGGCATGACCTCCTGCAGGATGGTGCGCATGCGGCGTTCGTTTTCAGGGTTCAGGTAGGAATTCATGAACCCCACGGCAATCGACTTCACACCGCGCTTCTTCAGCACCTCGGCCACGCGCCGCGCGCCGTCCTCGTCCAGATGTTCCAGGATATTGCCTTCGGCGTCGACCCTTTCGCGCACCGTCAGGCGGTCGCGCCGCGGGATATAGGGCTTGGCGACGTCCTTGTAGGTATCCCACAGGTCTTCCTTGGTGGCGCGTCGGATCTCGACGACATCGCGAAAGCCCTCGGTGGTGACCATAGCGGTGCGCGGCAGATTGCGGGTGATCAGCGCATTGGTGGCGACCGTGGTGCCATGCGAGAACATGGTCACGCCCGCCAGGTCAATCCCGGCGATGTCCACGCCGTCCATGACCGCCTTCATCGGGTCATCGGGGGTTGAGGCGATCTTTTCGATCCGAATGGCGCCGGTGGCTTCGTCCATGATGCAGATATCGGTGAACGTACCCCCGACATCGACGGCGACGCGCGTGCTGGACATGGTTTCTCCTTGGGTTGTCATCGGACAGGTTTATCGGGCACCCGGTGCCGTGGGCCCGGGCGGATCAGGCGGTGCAAGCGTGAAGGCGGCACCCGTTCCATGCAGCGGCGGGCGGGTTCGGTCAGCGCCCCTGGATGAAGCGCGCGGCCTCCTTTCGGGTCTCGCTTGGCGTGCGGCCGAAATACGCCTTGTAATGTTTCGAGAAATGCGACTGATCGGCAAAACCCCAGCGATAGGCGATCTCGGCGATGGACACCCGCGCCATGCTGGAGCGCAGGTCCTCGTCGCTGCGCTTCAGGCGGCGTTCGCGGATATAGGTAATGATCGACTGATCGGTCTCGTGGAACAGCCGCTGGAGATAACGCAGCGAGATGCCGCAGCCATCGGCCACCATCTGCGGCGACAGCGCGGGGTCCTTCAGTTTTTCCCGGATGAACTGCTCGGCGCGGGCCAGATGCGCCGCCCGGACCGAGGACTGGTTGCTGCCCAGCACCCGCTGGTCATTGGCGATGGTCAGGCACAGCAGTTCCAGCATATGGCTGCCCGCGGCCTCCCGCGCCGGGGCGTCCAGCTGCTCGACATGGGCGGCGACATTGCGCAGGCTGGACAGGAAATAGGACGCCACGCCCGTGCGCGCATCGAATGTCAGCCCGCCCAGCCTTTCCGATGCACCCACGCGCGCCCGCACGCTGGCCGTCGGCACCTTGAACACCCATTGTCGGTTGCGCCGCGTGTGCCAGTATTCATAGGGCGCGTCGCCGCGTTCCACCAGAAAGCCCCCGGGCTTGCATTCGGTGCGCCGGTCACCCTGATTGAAGCCGACCTCGGCATCCTCGGGCACCGCGATGAGCAGCGCGCTTTGGGTTTCATTCAGGAAGTGGCGGCGGTGGCGGCGATAGATCAGCCCGTCGCAATCGATGCGCGACAGGCCCATGTCGCCCAGGCTCCAGCTTTGCATGGCGCCGCGAAAGGCCTCGCGGTCGCGCATGTCAACATCGAGGGGGAAATAGGCCTCAGAGACCAACTTCTGCCAGTCGTCGCCGCCAAGCCTGGCGACCGATTTGTCCTGGTGCGCCGTCATGGTGCTGTTTTCCCTGCGTGCGTCTTCATTTCTGTCTTGGCGCGGTGCTCAACCGTTCTGCTACGGTGATTCGCGCATGGTTCGTGCCGAGTGTAGCCGATCACGCGCCGATGCGTTTTTCTGTCGACGCATAAATTTTGCGGCAGACGCGCTATGGATGCCGTCCCGGCGCCCGGCTCGGCGCCTGCCCGTCACTTGTGCATGCACAGGCAAGCCGTGATGCGCTCAGCGCCAAGACCGGCAGGCGTGCCGCACTTACCCTGCTCACCGGCCGTGTCGGAAAGCGCGGGGCGGCCGGCACCTTTGCGAAACCCTGCGGCGACACGGCAAGAGGACAGATGAACCGCCTGGCGCACAGCAAGACCACGAACGCAGCCCCCCGTTCGACCGATCGTGCGACCACCGGCGCGGCCCGGCGCCAT
>PXES01000395.1 GCA_003564655.1 Paracoccaceae bacterium | reverse complement strand
GACGCCAACGAGGGCTGGACGGCCGAAGTCTATGCCGAGCTGGCGCCGCATCTGCTGCGATTGGGTGTGGCGATGGTCGAGCAGCCGCTGCCTGCAGGGGCGGATGACATGCTGGCCGAGATCGACCGCCCCTTGCCAGTCTGCGCGGATGAATCCTGCCATGACCGAGCCAGCCTGCCGGGGCTGCGGGGGAAATATGATATGGTCAACATCAAGCTCGACAAGACGGGCGGGCTGACCGAGGCGCTGGCGCTGCGCGATGCGGCGCGGGCCGAGGGTTACAAGGTCATGGTGGGCTGCATGGTCGGCACATCGCTGGCCATGGCGCCCGCCGTGCTGGTCGCGCAGGGTGCCGATTTGGTGGATCTGGACGGGCCGCTGTTGCTGGCCGAGGACCGTGACCCGCCGCTGCTCTATGATGACAGGGGCGTGCACCCCCCCTTGCCTGCGCTCTGGGGCTGACACATCTTTCCGCGCGAGCGTCCATACGTTATGGCTGAGCCAGTTTTCAGGAGGAAGTGCAATGCCCAGATATCGTTCTCGCACCACCACTCATGGCCGCAACATGGCGGGCGCGCGCGGGCTCTGGCGGGCGACGGGCATGAAAGATGACGATTTCGGCAAGCCGATCATCGCCATCGTCAATTCCTTCACGCAATTCGTGCCCGGTCATGTGCATCTGAAGGATCTGGGCCAGATGGTCGCGCGCGAGGTCGAGAAGGCGGGGGGCGTGGCCAAGGAGTTCAACACCATCGCGGTCGATGACGGGATCGCCATGGGCCATGACGGGATGCTGTATTCGCTCCCCTCGCGCGAGGTGATCGCGGATTCGGTCGAATACATGGTCAATGCCCATTGCGCCGATGCGATGGTCTGCATTTCCAATTGCGACAAGATCACACCGGGGATGCTGATGGCCGCGATGCGGCTGAACGTCCCTTGCGTCTTCGTCTCGGGCGGGCCGATGGAGGCGGGCAAGGTCGAGTGGGAGGGGGTGTCGAAGGCTGTCGATCTGGTGGATGCGATGGTCGTGGCCGCCGATGACAAGTATACCGACGCGCAGGTGGCGGCGATGGAGGCCGAGGCCTGCCCGACCTGCGGCTCGTGCTCGGGGATGTTCACTGCCAATTCGATGAACTGCCTGACCGAGGCGCTGGGGCTGTCTCTGCCCGGGAATGGCTCGACCCTGGCGACCCATGCTTACCGCAAGCAGTTGTTCCTGCGCGCAGGCCATGTGGTGGTCGATCTGGCGAAGCGCTATTACGAGCAGGATGACGAGAGCGTTCTGCCGCGCAATATCGCGAGCTTCAAGGCGTTCGAGAATGCGATGTCGCTGGATATCGCGATGGGCGGGTCGACCAATACGGTCCTGCACTTGCTGGCCGCCGCGCATGAGGGCGGGATCGAGTTTTCGATGTCCGATATCGACCGGCTGTCGCGGCATGTGCCCTGCCTGTCGAAAGTGGCCCCGGCCAAGGATGACGTGCATATGGAGGACGTGCATCGCGCGGGTGGGATCATGGCGATCCTGGGAGAGCTGGACCGCGCGGGGCTGTTGCATCGCGACCTGCCCACCGTGCACAGCCCGACCATGGGCATGGCGATCGACATGTGGGACATCATGCGTACCGAGGACCCGGAAGTGCACCAGTTTTACATGGCTGCACCGGGGGGGGGGCGCACGACGCAGGCCTTTAGCCAGTCGCGGGCTTACGAGTCGCTCGACATGGACCGCGAGAAGGGCGTGATCCGCAGCAAGGAGCACGCTTTCAGCCGGGATGGCGGCCTGGCGGTGCTATTCGGCAATCTGGCCGAGCAGGGCTGCATCGTGAAAACCGCCGGGGTCGATGAGTCGATCCTGAAGTTCAGCGGCCCCGCGCATGTGTTCGAGAGCCAGGATGACGCGGTCAGCGGCATCCTGACCGGCAAGGTCAAGGCGGGCGAGGTTGTGATCATCCGCTATGAGGGGCCGCGCGGTGGGCCGGGGATGCAGGAGATGCTGTATCCGACGAGCTACCTCAAGTCCAAGGGGCTGGGGAAGGATTGCGCGCTGGTCACGGACGGGCGGTTCTCGGGCGGCACGTCGGGGCTGTCGATCGGACATGTCAGCCCCGAGGCCGAAGAAGGCGGCCTGATCGGGCTGGTGGAGCAGGGCGACCGGATCGAGATCGACATTCCGAACCGGACGATCAATCTGGCGGTGGATGATGCCACGCTTGCCGCGCGGCGCGAGGCGCAGGACGCGAAGGGCTGGACACCCGCCAAGCCGCGCCCGCGCAAGGTGACGACCGCTCTGCGCGCCTATGCGGCATTGACCACCTCAGCGGCCATGGGCGCCGTGCGCAAATTGCCCGAAGGGATGTAAGGCATGACCCGGATTGTCTATGTGAATGGCGACTATCTGCCCGAGGGCGAGGCCAAGATTTCGATCTTCGACCGGGGCTTTCTGATGGCGGATGGGGTCTATGAGGTCACGACGGTCATCGACGGCAAGCTGATCGATTTCGACGGGCATTTCGCGCGGCTGGAGCGGTCGCTGGGGGAACTCGACATCCGCAACCCGCTGGACCGCGAGGCGTGGCTGGAGGTGCATCGCGAACTCGTGGCGCGGAACGAGCTCGATCAGGGGATGATCTATCTGCAAGTAACCCGCGGGGCGCCCGGGGATCGCGATTTCGTGTTTCCCGACCCGGAAATCACCGAACCGACTGTCGTGCTTTTCACCCAGTCCAACCCCGCGCTTGTGGATAGCCCCAAGGCGCGCAAGGGTATCAAGGTCGTCACCATAGACGATCTGCGCTGGGGTCGGCGGGATATCAAGACGGTGCAACTGCTCTACCCGTCCATGGGCAAGATGATTGCGGTCAAGGCGGGTGCCGACGATGCCTGGATGGTGCAGGAGGGCGAGGTGACCGAGGGCACCTCGAACAATGCCTATATCATCAAGAACGGGCGGATCGTCACGCGGGCGCTGTCGAACGACATTCTGCATGGAATCACCCGGGCCGCCGTGCTGCGGTTCGCGCGCGAGGCGCAAATGCCGGTCGAAGAGCGCAGTTTCACGGTGGATGAGGCGAAAGCAGCGGATGAGGCCTTTGTCACCTCGGCCAGCGCATTCGTCATGCCGGTGGTGGCGATCGACGGGGTGAGCCTGGGCGACGGGGCGCCCGGGCCGCTCGCGACCCGGCTGCGCGAGATTTACATCGAGGAAAGCCGCAAGGCCGCGATCTGAGCGGTCCTACACCTCCTCCGCGAGTGAAATCGTCAGGCAGCCGGTTTCGGGATCGAACCCGGAAACAGCGCTCTGGCGCGGCGGGTCATTCTCGAAACGGGCGCAAAGGCGCAGGGTCGACGGCGCAGGCCGCGTGACCTCATAGGCCTCTCCGGTCAGCGGGTCATTGCGTGGCGCGGGCGGCTGGCAGCGGGGGCTGTGGGCGGTGATGGCCAGACCCTGCTTGTCAAGGCAACGCAGATGTAATGCCAGTGTGCGCAGATCGGAGATCCGCTGATCATCGCGCGCATCGCGGCGGGCCTGTTCTGCCCCGCCCGTTATCCACAGACCAAGTCCGATGGCCAGGGCCGCGAGCGTCACAAGGCCGATTACGGCGAGCCGCATCTCACGCCTCGCGCATGAAGTCGCGGAAGAACAGCAGCACAAGCGTCGCGATCGAGACGACAAGCGCGGTCTTTGCCGTGTTCTGCGCCGTCATGTCACCGGTGAGCACGCCATAGACGACCGAGATGGCCGCGCCCAGGAGCGTCAGCGCCGCGAGCAGGAAAGTGACCGAACCGAACCAGCGGCGGATGACCGAGCCGGACCGCCCTGCGCGGCCGCGGTGCTGGCGCTCGATATAGAGGTAGAGCCCCGCGAAAAGCGGCGTGACCACAATCAGCGTGGCGATCGACCAGCGGGGCAGATGGCGCTGAAAGCGCATCTCGGGGCGGTCGGAAAACCAGATCTCGATCAGCGCGAATCCGAGTGTCACAAGGTTCCAGCACAGGCTAAGCAGCGCGAAGAACAGCAGACCATACAGCATCGCTTCGCGCGCCGAAACTGAGGGGCGCGGACGGGGCACGGCGAGGCTCAACCCGGCATCGTGCCAGCCCGAAAGCGCGGCGTCGATTTCGACCCTGGTCCAGCCCGCGCCCTCCATCGCCGCGCGCAATTCGTCGCGGCTGTGGCCCGCGCGCAGTCCCTGTTCGACAAAGCGGGCCAGCGCGTCGGCGGGTTTCATGTCTGGCGTTTCCCGCCGACATTCTCGGCAAAGGCGGTCTCGAAGGCCGCCTGTTGCTCGGCGCTGGCCTCGGTCTGGTATTTCGCCTTCCACTCTGCATAGGGCATTCCATAGACCGCCTCGCGCGCGGTTTCCTTGTCCATGGCGATACCACGTGCCTCGGCGGCTTCCTGATACCAGCGCGACAGGCAGTTACGGCAAAAGCCGGTGAGGTTCATCATGTCGATGTTCTGCACGTCGTGGCGCTTGTCGAGATGGGCAAGCAGCGTGCGGAAGGCAGCGGCCTCGAGTTCGGTGCGGGTCTGGGGGTCCATGCGGGTCTCCTTTTCTTTGCTCGAGTATAAGCATTCCCTGCATCCGGGACGAGGTGCAAGCTGCGCATCCCCTGCCCGTCTGGGGCGCAAAAGGTTGGTTGGTGGGCGCGCCCCGGACGGGCAGGGGATGCGCGGCGGACTGCCTCAGCCTGCGAGCATGGCACAAATCGCCAGCAGGCCGGCTAGCTCGGCCAGTTGCTGCGCCGCGCCCAGCACATCCCCGGTCTGCCCGCCGAGGCGTTGCCGGACCAGCCCCGCCAGCGCCAGCACCGCGAAGGCCTGCACGGTGAGCATGAGCGCGAGCGTCGCAAGCGGCAGCAGTGCTGCGAGCGGCAGCACGGCCAGCGCAAGCGCGACCAGTACCGTGGCTGGGCGCGCGTCGCGGGCGGCGTGGCCCAGCCCCTCGGCGCGGGCAGGCGGCAGGCTAGCCAGCAACGCGACCGGGGCCACGCGGCTGGTCATCGCCACGCCTATTAGTGCAATCGACGCAAGCCGCAGATCGAGCGCCGCCAGCCAGACCAGCGCCTGCCAGCGCAGACCCACCGCGAGGATAAGCGCCAGCACGCCGTAGCTGCCGATCCGCGAATCGCGCATGATCTCGAGCCGTCTTGCGGGGGTATGCCCGCCCCAGAGCCCATCGGCCAGATCGGCGAGGCCGTCCTCGTGCAGCGCGCCGCTCAGCGCGATCATGGCCGCGATGGCCAGCCCTGCCGCAAGTGGCAAAGGCAAGCCCAGCGCCGCCCCGGCCCAGAGCATCAGCGCCCCGCCCCCGCCGACCGCCAGCCCGGCCAGCGGAAACGCCCATCCCGCCGCCCCGATGCGCGGCGCAGGGTCGGGCAGGCGCCCTGCAGGAAGTCGCGTCAGCAGCATCAGTGCAAGCTGCGCCTCGGCGAGGCGGGCACGGATCATCCCCCTGCGACCCCGGCCTCGGCAAAGGTGGCCATGCCGTTATGGCAGGCGAGTGCGCTGCGCAGGATGCCCAGCGCCAGAGCCGCGCCCGTGCCCTCGCCCAGTCGCATGTCGAATTCCAGCACCGGGGTCTGACCCAGCGCAGCCAGGAGGCGCCGGTGGCCCGGTTCCGCCGAGGCATGGCCGACCAGACAATGCGCCAGCAGGTGCGGGTCTGCGGCGTGCAGGCAAGCCGCTGCGGCCGTGCAGATGAATCCGTCAAGGATGACCGGCACCCGCGCCGCGCGCGCCGCCAGCACCGCACCGCAGATCGCCGCCTGTTCGCGCCCGCCCAGGCTTGCGAGCACCTGCATCGGTGATTGTCCCGCATGGCGTCGCAGCCCGGCCTCGATGGCCGCGATCTTGCGGGCGATTCCGGCGGGGTCGGATCCGGTGCCCGGACCGACCCATTCTGCCGCGCTGCCGCCGAAGCATGCGGCTCCCAGTGCTGCGGCGACGGTCGAATTGCCGATCCCCATTTCGCCCAGGATCAGAATATCCGCCTTCGCATCAACCGCCGCCGCGCCACGGTTCATCGCGTCCAGCGTCTCGGCCACTGTCATCGCGGGGCCGGTGGTGAAATCGGCGGTCGGGCGGTCGAGGTCGAGCGCGATCACCCCGAGTGCTGCGCCATTGGCGGCACAAAGCTGGTTGATCGCCGCTCCGCCGGCATCGAAGTTCGCGACCATCTGGGCAGTGACCTCTTGCGGAAAGGGGTTCACGCCCTGTGCGCAGATGCCGTGATTGCCGGCGAAGACCAGCGCCTGCGCCCGCTCGATCCGGGGCCGCGGATTGGCCTGCCACCCGGCCATGAAGATCGCCAGTTCCTCGAGCCGCCCCAGCGCGCCCGGCGGCTTGGTCAGGTTGTTCTGCCGCGCGAGTGCTTCGGCGCGCGCATTCTCGTCGGCTCGCGGCAAGCTTGCGGCCAGAGCGGGGATTGAATCGAGTTTCTCGAACTGCATCACTTCACTCTCATTGGCAGGCCTGCGACTGTCAGGATGACTTCATCCGCCAGAGCCGCGACCTGTTGGTTGACCCGCCCGGCCGCATCGCGAAAGGCGCGGGCAAGGCGGTTTTCGGGGACGATGCCGAGGCCGACCTCGTTGGTCACGAAGACGATCGGCGCGCGCTGCGTCCCCAGCGCCTCGGTCAGCGCGTCGGTTGCGGCCTGCCAGTCGTCTTCGGCCAGCATCAGATTGCTCAGCCACAGCGTCAGGCAATCGACAAGGCGCGGGGCCGTGCCATCCGTGGCCCGCAACGCGCCGGTCAGGTCACGCGGGGCAGCAACGGTCGTCCAGTCCGGTCCGCGCCGTGCCTGATGCTCGGCGATGCGTTGCGCCATCTCGGTATCATGCGCCTCGGCTGTGGCGATGTAATGCGCGGGACGGCCAAGCTGAAGTGTGCGGGCTTCGGCGAGTTGCGATTTGCCCGATCGCGCGCCACCGGTGATGAGGATGATCCGAGCCATGCTGCCTCTTGCCCCTGCCGCGCGCATAAAGCAGAGATGCGCTGGCCGCAGCAAGGGAAAAACCGGATGCGCGAGATCACGCGACTGATCCTGATCCGTCATGCCCTGGCGTTGCATGGCGGCAGGTTGGCCGGACGGCGCGATGTCGATGCCGATCTGACAGACGTAAAGGCGCTGGGGCGGCTGCGGGATTGGCTGGCAGGTCAGGACGTCACGCGCGTCGTCTCTAGTCCCGCGCGGCGGTGTGTGCAGACAGCGCTGGCCCTGTTTCCGGGCGCGGAGTTCGAGCGCGACCCCCGCTTGTGGGAGCAGAATTTCGGCGCGTGGGAGGGGGTGCCCTTTGCCGAATTGCCCGATCTCGGCCCTTTGTCGCAGGCGGAACTCGCTGCGCATCGTCCACCCGGGGGCGAGAGTTTCGATGATGTGTGCGCCCGTGTGGTCCCGGTGCTGGAGGGGTTTTCGGGTGTGGTGACTGTCGTGGCCCATGCCGGTGTGATCCGCGCGGCATTGGCGCTGGGCCCCGCTGCGCTGCGCTGCGAGGTCGCGCCGCTGTCGGTGACTGTGCTTACCGGGGGGGCGGGTGCCACGATTGCTTGTGTGAACAAGGTGCCATGATGCGCGAGGTGCACGTCGCGGGGCATTTCGGAGAGTGGATCCAGGGCCGGATGGGGCGCACGGGGCCAGTGGTGCTGATCAGCCTGCCATGTGCAGCGGTCGGTGTGACCGGGCGCGCTTGCACAGCCCGCGGCGTGCGGTTGTCGGGGGCCGGGGTCGGCGTTGTGACAGCGCGGCGCTTTCTTGCGCGGTTGGGGCTGGGGTTGCCGGGACGGGTGTCCTTGCATGCGTCGGTCGCGCCGGGTTTGGGGGCGGGGGTCTCGACCGCGCGGCTGGTGGCGCTGGCGCGGCTGGCAGGGTGGCACGGTGATCCGCTTGATCTGGCGCGCGCCTGTATCGCCTGCGAAGGGGCGAGCGATCCGCTGATGTTCTCCGTCCCCGAGCAGTTGCTCTGGGCCTCGCGGTGCGGCGAGGTGCTGGCGCATCTGCCCGCGCCGCCGCGCTACGAGGTGTTGGGCGGCTTTTGGGGCGGCCCTCGTCGGACCGACTCGCGCGACAGTGGCTTTGCCGATATCAGTGATCTGGTGTCGGCGTGGGAGCAGGGCGGGGGCCTTGCCGACTTGACCGAACTCGCCTCGGAAAGTGGCGCGCGCTGTCTGCGGATGCGGGGTCCTTGCGATGATCCGACGCCACGGCTTGCGCGTGACCTTGGGGCG
>PXES01000137.1 GCA_003564655.1 Paracoccaceae bacterium | reverse complement strand
GTCGCCTGGCACGGCCCCATCGTCATGAACACCCGCGAGGAGATCATGCAGGCGATGCGCGATCTGCGCAACGGCACCTTCATCCGCCCGGCGCATTGAAATTGCGTGCGCCCGGGGGCTTGTCCGCCCCGGGCGCGCGGTCTTATCTGCCAATCTGCAAGGAGGGCGCATGGACCGTGTGATTATCCGCGTCTCGGGCAACGAGGCGGCGAAATTCCTGCAAGGGCTGGTGACCGCCGACCTGCGCAAGCTGGAGGGGGCGGGCATCCTCTACGCGGCGATGCTGACCCCGCAGGGCAAGTACCAGGCGGATTTCTTCCTGGTTCCCGACGGGGCGGACATCCTGGTCGATGTCGCAGCGCCTCTGGCCGGGGACCTTCTCAAGCGGATGACACTCTACAAGCTGCGCGCCGCCGTCACGCTGGAGAGCACGGACATGCCGGTCAGCCGCGGCACTGGCCCCGCCCCTGATGGTGCCCTGCCCGACCCCCGCCACCCTGAACTCGGCTGGCGGCTCTATGGTGCGGCGCTGCCCGATGACGGCACGGACTGGGACGCGTTGCGCGTGGCCCATTGCATCCCCGAAAGCGGCGTCGAACTGATCCCGGGCGAGGCGCTGATCCTCGAATACGGGCTTGACCGGCTCGGCGGCGTCGATTTCCGCAAGGGGTGTTATGTCGGGCAGGAAGTGACCGCCCGGATGCAGCACAAGACCGAGCTGCGCAAGGGTCTGACAACTGTCGCCATCGCGGGCAGCGCCCCTGCCGGCACACCGATTCTGGCGGGTGAGCGCGACGCGGGCGTGCTCTATACCCAGTCGGGCGGGCAGGCGCTGGCCTATCTGCGCTTCAATCGGGCACAAGGCGATCTGTCGGCGGGCAATGCCACGCTCACATGGCCCGTCCCCGGCCAAGCCGCTTGAAGCCCGCGCGAGGGGCGTGGTAGCGGTAACGCGACAAATGCGCGGAGCCGTCATGTCTGCCCAGAACCCCAGCCAGTCCCCGCTTGCCGGTCCGGGCTTCGCGCTCGGCGCGTTTGCGCTGTTCTCGGCACATGACGTGATCGTCAAGACGCTGGGGGGCAGCTACAGCCCCGTGCAGATCCTGTTCTTCAGCGTGCTGCTGGGCCTGCCGCTGGCGATGATCGTGCTGATGCGCGACCCGACCGATGGCAACCTGTTCCCGCGCCGCCCCGGCTGGACCGCGCTGCGCACCGGGGCGGCGGTGACGACCGGCCTTTGCGTGTTTTATGCCTTCTCGATCCTGCCGCTGGCGCAGACCTATGCGATCCTCTTCGCGACACCGCTGCTGATCACGGTGCTGTCGGTCCCGCTTCTGGGTGAACGGGTGGGCATGCATCGCGGCGCGGCAGTGCTGCTGGGGCTGATCGGCGTGTTGATCGTGCTGCGCCCCGGACAGGGCGACGGGCTGGGGCTGGGGCATCTGGCCGCGCTGCTCGGGGCGGGGGGCAGCGCGCTGGCCGCAATCGTCGTGCGCAAGATCGGCAAGGAAGAGCGCAATGTCGTC
This sequence comes from Paracoccaceae bacterium, assembly GCA_003564655.1. Taxonomy (GTDB): domain Bacteria; phylum Pseudomonadota; class Alphaproteobacteria; order Rhodobacterales; family Rhodobacteraceae; genus Roseinatronobacter. The sequence continues at coordinate 6,753 of PXES01000137.1, read as the reverse complement.
CTGCTGCTCTACCCGATGATGGCGAACCTGATCCTGATGGGGGCGCTTCTGCCCTTCGTCTACCAGCCCATGCCGCTGGGCGATCTGGGCGCACTGGCGCTGATGGCCGCGCTGGCGCTGGTGGCGAGTTTCGGGGTGATCGCCGCCTACAAGCGCGCGCCCGCCTTCCAGATCGCGCCGATGCAGTATTCGCAGATCATCTGGGCAGTCATCTTCGGCGCGCTGTTCTTCGGCGAGCGGGTGGATCTCTATACCATCCTTGGCGCGGGGGTGATCATCGCCAGCGGCGTCTATATCGCGATGCGCGAGGACAGGGCCAATGTCTCCGACAACCGCCCGGTGCTGGGGACCCGGACGCGCACCGATACCGGCACCTATCCGCGCGCAGGCGGAATGGGCAAGCTAGACCCGCAGGACCCGGCGGCCGACCCCTAGGCGCGCGCCGCGCGGCACAAGCGCAACGCCTGTTGCTGCCATGCGAAAAACCGTCCCACCCCGCTGGCTTCCGACGCGCAGCGGCGCTAAGACAGCGCCAGACGGCATTACACGGGGCAACCGGCATGAGCGCAGGCATTCGCCCGCAACCGGGGATCATGGATATCGCCCTTTATCAGGGCGGCGCCTCGGCGATTGCGGGGCGCGAGGACGCGCTCAAGCTCTCGTCGAACGAAAACCCGTTCGGGGCGGGCGATCTGGCGCGCGCGGCCTATCTGCGCGCAAGCCACGATCTGCACCGCTACCCCTCGACCGACCATGCGAGCCTGCGCGCGGCGCTGGGCGCGCAGTTCGGGCTCGACCCCGGGCGGATCGTGTGCGGCGTGGGCTCGGACGAGATCATCACGCTTCTCTGCCAGGGCTACGCCGGGCCGGGGGACGAGGTGCTCTACAGCCAGCACGGCTTTCTGATGTATCGCATCTCGGCGCAGGCGGCGGGGGCCACGCCAGTCGTCGCGCCCGAGTGTGAGCGCACCACAGATGTCGATGCGCTGCTGGCGGCGGCAACCGAGCGCACGCGGCTGGTGTTCATCGCCAATCCCAACAACCCGACCGGCACCATGATCCCGCCCGAGGAGCTGGCCCGACTTGCCGAGGGGCTGCCGGAGACGGCGCTTCTGGTGCTCGACGGGGCCTATGCCGAATTCGTCGCCGGCTATGACGGGGGCGCCGCGCTGGTCGAGGCGCGCGCGAATGTGGTGATGACGCGCACCTTCTCCAAGCTTTACGGGCTGGGGGGGCTGCGCGTCGGCTGGGGCTACGGGCCGCAGCATGTGGTCGATGTGCTGAACCGCCTGCGCGGGCCGTTCAACCTGTCGAACATGCAGCTCGTCGTGGCCGAGGCGGCGCTGGGCGACGCGGCGCATATCTCGCGGAGCCTGTCCGAGAATGCCCGGCTGCGCGACTGGTTGTCCGACAGGTTGACCGAACTTGGCGTCCCCACGGATCGGAGCCACGCCAATTTCGTGCTGGCGCGGTTTCGCGACACCGATCAGGCGACGGCCTGCAATGAAGCGCTGCTCGCCGACGGGCTGATCGTGCGGCAGGTGGGCAGCTACGGGTTGCCGCACTGCCTGCGCATCACCGTGGGCGACGAGGCCGCCTGTCGCCGCGTGGCGCATGTGATCGGCGCCTTCATGGAGACGCAGCGCCTCGGGGCGGCGGAATGACGGCGCTCTATCGGCGCGTGGCCTTTGTCGGGCTGGGGCTGATCGCCTCGTCAATGGCGCACGCCATCCGCCGCGCCGGGCTGGCCGAGGCGATGACCGGCACCGCGCGCTCGGCCGAGACGCGGGCCACCGCGCGCGAGATGGGGCTGGTCGACCATGTCTGCGACACGGCTGCCGAGGCGGTCGCGGGTGCCGATCTGGTGGTACTGTGCGTGCCGATGGGCGCGATGGAGGCCCTGGCGCGGGAAATCGCGCCGCATCTGGCACCCGGCGCGACGCTCACGGATGTCGGCTCGGTCAAGCAGTCGGTCTTCGACGCCGTGGCGCCGCATCTGCCGGGCCATGTGCATTTCATCCCCGGCCACCCCATCGCCGGGACCGAGCAATCGGGGCCGCGCGCGGGCTTTGCCGATCTCTTCGTCAATCGCTGGTGCATCCTGACCCCGCCCGAGGGGCACGACGCGGCCGCCCTCGACCGGCTGACACGACTCTGGCAGGGGATGGGCGCGAATGTCGATCTGATGGACGCGGCCCATCATGACCTCGTGCTGGCGGTCACCAGCCACACGCCGCATCTGATCGCCTACACCATGGTCGGCGTGGCCGATGACCTGCGCCGCGTGACCGACAGCGAGGTGATCAAGTATTCCGCCGCCGGGTTTCGCGACTTCACGCGCATCGCGGCCTCGGACCCGGTGATGTGGCGCGACGTGTTCCTGACCAACCGCGAGGCGACGCTGGAAATCCTGGGGCGCTTCACCGAGGAGCTGTTCGTGCTGCAGCGCGCCATCCGGCAGGGCGACGGGGCGCATCTGCAGGCGTATTTCAGCCGCACCCGCGCGATCCGGCGCGGGATCATCGAGGCGGGGCAGGACACTGACGCCCCGGATTTCGGCAGGATCAAGCCGTGAGGGGGCTTGTGCTGGTCACTCTCGCGGCGCTGGCGCTGGTGAGTTGTTCGGGCGGGGATCGCGGGGCGGAGCCGCGCGCCTCTGCCGACAGCGGCGGCGGGATCCTCGCGCGAATGAACCCGTTTCGCGACCGGGGCGGGCGGGCGCGCGGTCGGTTGTGCGGGGTGCGCGGGCTCGAGGGCGAGATGATCGAGCCCGTTACCTCGGACAACCCGCAATGCGGGGTGGCTGAGCCCGTGCGGGTGACCGCCGTGGACGGGGTACGGCTGAGCCAGGCCGCGATCATGGATTGCGAAACCGCCACGGCGCTGGATCGCTGGGTCCGGCGGGGCGTGCGCCCGGCCGTCGGGCGCGCCGGCGGCGGGGTCGAGGGGCTGCGCGTGGCGGCGCATTACGTATGCCGCACGCGCAATCACCGCCCCGGCGGGCCGGTGTCCGAACATGGGCGCGGGCGGGCCATCGACATCAGCGCGATCCTGCTCGCCGATGGCAGCGAGATGGACGTGCTGCGCGACTGGAGCGGTTCGCGCCATTCGCGCGCCCTGCAACGGATGCATGGGGCGGCCTGCGGGATCTTCGGCACGACGCTGGGCCCGGGGTCGGACGGGATGCACGAGGATCATTTCCACTACGACACGGCGCGTCACGGCACCGGGCCGATCTGCCGCTGAGGGGGAAAGGCGCCCGCTCCGGGAGGCCCACCCGCCCGCCAACCTCCCGCTCGCGGGCGCCTGCCCGGGCAGGGCCCGGGCGGGGCTCATCCCAGTGTGAGGGCCCCGGTCCAAAGTCGCCGGATCAGCGCGGGCTGGCCGCGCAGCCCGGTCTTGGCGTAGATCTGCTTGCTGTAGAAGCGCGCGGTCTCGATGGTCAGGCCAAGCAAGGCGGCAGCCTCGCGCAGGCTGGCCCCCTGCCCCAGCGCACGCGCCAGCCGCGCCTCGGGCAGGCTGAGCCCCAGATGGCGGGCCAGCCGTTCGGGCGGTGGCAGGGGCTGGTCCGTGGCGCGGAGATAAGCCTCGTCGCCTTGCCGCATCGCCTCGACCCCGCTGCCCAGCCGGGTCAGCCCCGCGGCGAGATCGACCCGCACGCCAAGCCCCGCACGCGCCAGCAGCTCGCGCCCGCCCGCATCGGCGGCAACAACCTCGCCGCGCGGCCCGAGGCGCAGCCAGCCCGCGCCCAGCCGCCGCGCCCGCCGCCCTGCCCGCGCCGCCGCATCTCGCAAGGCCGCCATCTGCGCGCCGAGCTCCAGCGCCTGTTCCAGATGCGGCACCAACCCGGCCAGCCGGGCCGAGTCGCGCGCGCGGAATTCGCCCGCCTTGCGGGTCAGCAAGACCCAGGCCGGCCCCGCCACGCCCAGCGCGCGGGCATCCGCGAAAGGGGTCGGCCCAAGGGCGCGGTCGGCAAGTTCCGCGCCGGTATAGACGCGGCGCAGGCGCAACCCGGCAAGCATTTCGGGTCGTGGCGCGCAAAGCGCACCGCCCACGTCCCAGCCCGCACAGCCCAGCCAAAACCGCGCGGAATCGGCCCCGGTCTCGGCCTGCACCGCGCTCAGTAGGCCGGGCCACCCTTCGGGCTCGGTGCCCGCGCGGATCGTGGCGATCACGAGCGCGCTGTCCTGGGGATTAACCATATCTCGCCTTGACTGCCTTATCCTCCCATATGGGAGGTGTCGGCAGGATAGCGGGCGCGTAGAACCGTGCAACCCCGATTGCGCAAAGGAGCCGTCATGAGCATCCGCACCCTGACCCATCTGCAACGGCTCGAGGCCGAGGCGATCCACATTATGCGCGAAGTGGTGGCCGAGGCGGAAAACCCCGTGATGCTGTATTCGGTCGGCAAGGACAGCGCGGTGATGCTGCATCTGGCGAAAAAGGCGTTCTTTCCCGCCCCGCCCCCCTTTCCGCTGCTGCATGTCGATACGACCTGGAAGTTCCGCGACATGTACGGCTTGCGTGACCGCGCTGCTCGGCGCGCGGGGATGCAGCTGATCGTCTACCAGAACCCCGAGGCGGTGCGGCAAGGCATCAACCCTTTCGACCATGGCGGGTTGCACACGGATATGTGGAAGACCGAGGGGCTGAAGCAGGCGCTCGACCTCCACGGGTTCGACGCGGCCTTTGGCGGCGCGCGGCGCGACGAGGAGAAGAGCCGCGCCAAGGAACGGATCTTCAGCTTCCGCACCGCCGCCCATCGCTGGGACCCCAAGGCGCAGCGCCCCGAATTGTGGCGGCTCTACAACGCGCGCAAGGCGCGCGGCGAATCGATGCGGGGGTTTCCGCTGTCGAACTGGACCGAACTTGATATCTGGCAATACATTCATCTGGAAAACATCGAGATCGTGCCGCTCTACTTCGCCGCGCCGCGCCCGACCGTCATTCGCGACGGGCTGATCCTCATGGTCGATGACGACCGCTTCCCGCTGGGCGGAGAAGAACCTGTCACCCGCTCGGTCCGCTTCCGCACACTGGGCTGCTACCCGCTGACCGGCGCGGTCGAAAGCACCGCCACGACCCTGCCACAGATCATTCAGGAAATGCTGCTGACCACTACATCCGAGCGGCAGGGCCGCGCCATCGACCATGACCAGGCCGCGTCGATGGAGAAGAAAAAGCAGGAAGGGTATTTCTGATGGCCGACACCTACCGCACCGACGCCCTGATCGCCGAGGATATCGACGCCTATCTGGAGACCCATCAGCACAAGACGCTTCTGCGTTTCATCACCTGCGGCTCGGTCGATGACGGCAAATCCACCCTGATCGGGCGGCTCTTGTATGACAGCAAGATGATCTTCGAGGACCAGCTTTCCGCGCTCGAGGCGGACTCGAAGCGAGTCGGCACGCAAGGCGAGGCCATCGATTTCGCGCTGCTGGTCGATGGGCTCGCCGCCGAGCGCGAGCAGGGCATCACCATCGACGTGGCCTACCGCTTCTTCGCCACCGAAAAGCGCAAGTTCATCGTCGCCGACACGCCGGGGCATGAGCAATACACCCGCAATATGGTCACGGGCGCCTCCACCGCCGATCTGGCGGTGATCCTGATCGACGCGCGCAAGGGGATGCTGACCCAGACACGGCGGCACAGCTACCTCGCGCATCTGCTGGGGCTGCGCCATATCGTGCTGGCGGTGAACAAGATGGATCTGGTGGGCTATGACCGCGCGGTGTTCGACCGGATCGTGGCCGATTACCGCGCCTTTGCCGACAGCATCGGAATCGCCGAATTCACCCCGATCCCGATCTCGGGGCTGGCGGGTGACAATATCGCCACGCCCAGCGAGGCGATGGGCTGGTATGACGGGCCGACCCTGCTTGCGCATCTCGAGAGCGTGGAACTCGACCAGAGCGCCGACCAGCGCAAGCCGTTCCGCCTGCCCGTGCAGTGGGTGAACCGCCCCGATCTGGATTTCCGGGGCTTTGCGGGCACCATCGCCGCCGGGCAGGTCGCGCCGGGCGACGCGGTGCGGGTGCTGCCCTCGGGCAAGACCTCGACTGTCGCGCGGGTGGTGACCGCGGATGGCGATCTGGACCGCGCCGTGGCCGGGCAAGCCGTGACGCTGACGCTGGCCGACGAGATCGACTGTTCGCGCGGGCAGGTCATCACCGCCGCCGCGAGCCCGGTCGAGACCGCCGACCAGTTCGAGGCCACCGTGATCTGGATGGACGAAACCGATCTGGTGCCGGGTCGCCCCTACTGGCTGAAGATCGGCGCGCAGACGGTCAGCGCGACGGTCGCGCCGCCGAAATATCAGGTCGATGTCAACTCGATGGAGCATCTGGCCGCCAAGACGCTGGATCTCAACGCCATCGGGGTGTCGGTCGTGACCACGGATCGTGACATTCCCTTCGCACCCTATGCCGACAGCCGCGACCTGGGCGGGTTCATCCTGATCGACAAGGTGACCAATCGCACGGTCGGGGCGGGGCTGATCCATTTCGCGCTGCGCCGGGCCTCGAACATCCACTGGCAGGCGACCGATATCAGCCGCGCGCATCACGCGGCGATGAAGAACCAGCAGCCGATGGTGTTGTGGATGACGGGGCTTTCAGGGTCCGGCAAATCGACCATCGCCAATCTGGTCGAGAAGAAGCTGGCGCGGATGAACCGGCATACCTTCCTGCTCGATGGCGACAATGTGCGCCACGGGCTGAACAAGGATCTGGGCTTCACCGATGCCGACCG
>PXES01000071.1 GCA_003564655.1 Paracoccaceae bacterium | reverse complement strand
GTCTGGGCGATGAGGTAACCGATTTGCCTGATGGTAATGACTATTTTTCGCGGGGTCATCCACGTTTGCCTGTTAAAAAAGGAAAGCCCCAGCATAAGCAGGCATGCATACCATGGCGCATAAAATTCCCATCTCATGTAGAGAAGACCCCAGACAAGGAAAATCAGCACGGAAACAAAATGCCAGCCTCTGGCCATGACATCTCTAAACCTTGGAACCGCATCTTTTGCATATCCGACCAGCCCGGTCCTGGCGGCATATCCGTCAACCTGCAGCAAGAGTCCCAGGTAGAAAAGAAACGATGGAATTATGGCTGCGATAAGAATAACGCGGTATTCAACTCCTATGGTGACGGCCATGACAAAGGCGATAGCCCCCATGACGGGAGGCATGAGCACACCGCCGGTAGATGCGCAGGCCTCGATTGCGCCGGCGTAATGCGGCGGGTAGCCCGATTTGCGCATGGTGGGGATGGTCATCGCCCCGGTCGAGATGACATTCGAGATGACGCTGCCGGAAAGCGAGCCGAAGAAGGCCGAGGAAAGGATCGACACTTTCGCCGGCCCGCCGCGCCGGCCGCCCATCAGCGCCATGGCGAAATTCATGAAGAACGCGCCCCCGCCCGAGATCACCAGCGCCGAGCCGAAGACCAGAAAGCCGATCAGCAGTTCCGAGACGATGCGCATCGGGATGCCGATGATGCTCTCGACCCCCATGGCATGGGCGCGCGCAGCCTCGAGCGGTTCGTATTGCAGACCCCACAGAGCGCCGGGCATGCTGTCGGCCACGAGCGGAAACACCGCGAAGACGGCACAGATGCCGAACAGGACCGTGCCGCCGCAGCGCCTTACGCTTTCCAGCGCCAGCAGCACCAGCACCACGGCCGCCGCCGTCGGCAGCGCCGGGGCGTCGATATCCCAGCCGCGGGTCAGGATGTTGACGGCCTGCGAGGCCAGATACCCGCAGGTGACCAGCGCCGCCAGCGCCAGCGCCCAGTCATACCACCGCACGCGGGAAAGATCGGCCTCGCGCGCCGGGAAGGCCAGGAAGGCCACCGGCATGAAAAGCGCGATCACCAGATAGTAATAGGTTGTCGAGATCGGCCGGAAGCCGAACAGCGCCAGCGAGAAGATCTGGTTGACCACCAGTACCAGCCCCAGACCGCCCAGGGCCAGAACGGCAAACCAGGCCACGCCGCCAAGCCGCACGCCCTGTCGCTGCCAGCCCCAGGGCCGGGGGCCATCATGCGGTCCGGCAACCGCACCGTCCCCCTGAATGGCCGCCTGACTGTCCCCCTCTGGCGCTGCCGCGCGGGCGTCGTCATCGTGCTTTGTGTCCTGCATCTGGTCCTGCCTGCGGGGGCTTGCGGGTCGGCGTCACCCGGCCAGCCAACCGCTGCGGCTGGCCGGGCTGATCGTTGTTCCCGGTTCCGGGTCTGCCTTTCCGGGTCAGCCGCTCCGGGTCAGTCCAGATTCTCGGCCCGCCATTCTTCCCAGAAGGCAACCCAGCGGTTGCCCGGCACCTGCTCTTCCAGTGCGGCATCCTGGGCGCGTTCCCATTCCGCAATCACCTGCTCCAGCCGCTCCAGCCGTTCGGCGTTCCAGGCGTCGTGCGCTTCGGTCCAGACGCCGATTTCGTGCAGGTAGCGGATCGCCCCTTCGTGAAAGGGCGCATCGGTAGGCGGCGTGCCCGCGACATCGACATGCCAGCGCGGCATGGCGGCGCTGACATCGCTGTAGAGGTCGAAATGCTCGACAACGGCGCGTGTCAGCGCATAGATCTCTTCCTCGCTGCGGTCGGCATAGACCGTCACCATCGGATAGCGGTAGGACATCAGGATGGCCGGGTTATCCTTGGACAGGCCCGCGCCGATGGTCTCGTTCATCGCCTCGAAGATCGGGGCGACTTCGCGCAGGCGGTCCCAGGCGGCGGTATCGCTGTCCGGGGGCAGATCCGGCCAGACGATGCCGCGCGGGCTTGATTCCAGTTCATACAGATTGGCGCCGGTGGTCACAGTGCCGGCGGCATCGACCGTGCCTTCGATCAGCCCGCGCGTCGAGGCGGCAAAGCTGGGCACCACGACCCGGTCCACATCGTCCCAGGTCAGCCCGGCGAGCGCCAGCATCGCCTCGACCTTGATGTTGACCGAGGGGTTCGCCTGGACATAGGCCACGCGCTGGCCGCGCAGGTCCTCCAGCGTCTCGATTCCGGCGTCGCCAGCGACCGCCATGCCAAAGCTTGCCGGCCGGCCCAGCAGCACACGCAAATCCTGCGGGCCCCATTCCTGCGCCGCGAAATCATAGAGCGCTTCGGTCGCGAACCATACCTCGTTGGCCAGGAAGCCATAGTCGACCCGACCGGTGCGCATCGGCAGCATCCGGCCAATCGCCGTGCCTGACGGCATGATCCGGATGCGCGTGTTCTCGGCGCGCGACAAGGCATCGGCGATCGCGCTGGCCTCGACATAGCCGGAACTGCCCACGTCGTAGGAACTCCAGACCATCGAACGCGGCAAGTCGCTGGCGGCGGCGGTACCGGCAGATATGAGGCCGGCGGCGACAATACCCGCCAGGGTGACATTTTTCTTCATTCGGTGCTCCTCCCTGAAGCCGATGGACACAGTCGCGCGAATCCTCCCCGGACGCGACGCGGCCTTTCTCGCAGAGAAATAGTATTCTGTCCAAGAAAAAACGCTCTTGAAACGCCAAAGGTCACCGGGGCATACTGCGGAGGTCATGCGAAGGCCGGGGGAAGACGATGCGCGACGACCTTCTGGAAACCTGTGACGGCGCCGTGGCGATACTGGGCATGAACGATCCGGCCCGGCGCAACGCGCCGGGCTTGCCGTTGCGCCCGGCGCGGCGAGACCGGTTGCAGGCGCTGGGGCAGGACCCCGGCTACCGCCCCTTTCCGCTGACCGGCGCGGGCGGCGAACTGGCGGCGGTTGACGTGTCGGTCTTCGGCGCCGGCATGGCGCCCGCGGCCTTCCGGGCCAGGCGCCCCCAGGTGTTTTCAGAGCGATGAACGAGACCCTGCAACAAGGCAGCGCCCGGGCGGTGGGCGCGGTGGTGCAGGCGCTGCGGATCCTGCGGCACATGGCCGCCACAGGTCAGGGCGAAGGGGTAAGCGCCATCGCCCGCGCCACGCGGACCAACACCTCGACCTGTTTCAACATCCTGCGCACCCTGGCCGCCGAGGGGCTGGTGGTCTTCGATGCCGAGGTAAAGCAATACCGCCTGGGCCTGGGCGTGCTGGAACTGGCCGTCGGCCTGATGGGCAGCAACCATGGCGATCTGATCCGCCCCGAGCTTGAGCGTCTGGCGCGGGAAGGGGATCAGGCGCTGATCTGCCTGTGGCAGATCACCGACACCGAGCGCTGTGTGCTTCTGGACCGCGCCTGGACGCCTGGCGCGGTGCGGGTCGATCTGCCGGTCGGCAAGCGCCTGCCCTTGTCGGTGGGTGCCATCGGGCGGGCGGTCATGGCCGCGCGGCAGGTCAGCGATGCCGCGCTGCGTCGTCATTTCAGAACCCTGCGCTGGCAGCGTCCAGTCGATTTCGAAAGCTATCGCGACAGCGTCCGCGATGCGGCCAGCTTCGGCTATGGCCGTGATCCGGGGCTGCTTTACGCCGGCGTGGACAGCGTCGCCGCCATCGTGCCCGATGCCACGGGCCGGCCCCGCTACGGGCTGAGCGCCGTGACCATCCAGGGCCAGCTTGACGAGGCGCGTCTGCATGCCCTTGGCCGCGACCTGGCCCGCACCGGCCAGCGCATAGGCCACGCGCTGTTTCGCGCATCGTTTGAACAGGGAGAGTGATCCATGAACGAACAGAAGCCCCCTGACCGGCCGGGCCTGGACAGCCTGATGGCGCCAAATGCAGTGGCCATCGTCGGCGCCTCGGCCGATCCGGCGCGCATCGGCGGGCGGCCGGTCGATTACTACCGTCGCGCGGGCTTCAAAGGAGCGCTTTATCCCGTGAACCCCAACCGCGACGAAATCCAGGGCTACCCTGCCTATCCCAGCGTGGCAGACCTGCCGGGCCCCATCGATTGCGCGCTGCTGGCCGTGCCCGCGCCGCGCCTTCCGGATGCGCTGGACGCCGTGGCGGCGCAGGGCGCGCGCGGGGCTGTCGTCTTTACCGCGGGCTTTGCCGAGATGGGCGAGGAGGGCGCGACGATGCAGCGCGAGCTGGCCGCGCGGGCACGCGCCGCGGGCGTGCGGCTGCTGGGGCCGAACTGCCTTGGCATGTTTCATGCCGCCATCGGCCATTGCCCCACCTTCACCAGCGCCCTGCAGAACGGCATGCCCCTGCCGGGCCGGGTGGGGCTGGTCACCCAGTCGGGGGCCTATGGCACGCATCTGCTGGAACTGACACGGGCGCGACGGATCGGGGTGAATTACTGGGTTTCAACCGGCAACGAAGCCGATGTCGGCGTTGCCGAGGTGATCGACTATCTGGTCGCCGATCCCGGCACCGATGTGATCGGCGTCTATCTGGAGGGCGTCAACCACCCCGAGTTGCTGTTCGCCGCGCTGGAGCGCGCGCGGCAGGCGCGCAAGCCGGTGGCGCTGATGAAGGTCGGCACCTCGGCCGCCGGGGCGGCGGCGGCGGCGTCGCACACTGCCTCGCTGGCAGCAGCGGATGACGTGTTCGACGCGGCGCTGCGCGAATTCGGCGTGGCGCGCTGTCGAACGACGGATGAATTGCTGGACGTGATCTATGCCGCCAGCCGCGCGCCCCTGCCGCGCGGGCGCAAGCTGGGCATCCTCACCATCTCGGGCGGTGCCGGGGTAATTCTCGCCGACAGCGCAGCGCATCACGGGCTGCAGACCCCGGCGATGCCAGAGGCCGCACAACAGGTGCTTCTGGCGCGCAACCCCATGGCATCCTTTACCAACCCGCTTGATGTGACAGCCAATGCGGTGAACGATTTCTCGCTGGTGCGGGACGGGCTGGAAAGCATGGTGCGCGATGGCGGCTATGACATGCTGGCGTCTTTCTTCACCTCCTGGCCCGCGTCAAAGGTGCTGGGCCCGCAGCTGCGCACCGAGCTTCAGGCCGCAAGGCCAAGCTTCGCGCATTGCCCGCATGCGCTGGTCATCACCGCCGGCGCCGAAATCTGCGCCCAGTACGAGGAGGACGGGTTGCTGGTCTTCGAGGACCCGGACCGTGCGGTGGCGGCGATGGCGGCCCTGGCCGGCCTGGCCGATGCCTTTGCCCGCCCCGCGCGCGATGCCCTGCCGCCGCCCGCCGCTGCCCTGCCCCGGATTCCGGCGCATGCCGTGGGCGAGGCAGAGGCCAAGCGCATCCTGGCCGCCGCCGGCGTGCCGGTGCTGCCCGAGGCGCTGGTGCAGGACGCTGCAGCGGCCGTCGCCGCGGCCACCGAGATGGGCTTTCCGGTGGTGATGAAGCTGGTTTCGCCCGACATCGCCCACAAGACCGAGATCGGCGGCGTGCTCTTGAACCTGACCGACGCCGAGGCCGTGCGCGTGGGCCATGCGCAGCTGATCCAGGCTGCCCGGCGCCACGCGCCCGGCGCCCGGCTGGATGGTATTCTGGTCGCCCCGATGGCGGGTGACGGTCAGGAGTTGATCCTGGGTGTCAGGGTCGATCCGGTAGTGGGGCCGGTGGCGATGGTGGGCGTCGGCGGCATCCATGCCGAGGTGATGGGCGATGTGGCGCTGCACCGCGCTCCGGTGAGCCTTGACGAGGCTGAAGCGATGATTCTGCGCCTGAAGACCGCGCCGTTGCTGACCGGGGCGCGCGGGCGCGCACCCGCCGATGTTCAGGCAGCGGCGCAGGCGCTCTCGGCGCTGTCTGTCCTGGGGGCGACGCGGGCGGGCGCGCTGGACAGTATCGAGATCAACCCGCTGCTGGTCCGCGCCAAGGGGGCGGTGGCGCTTGATGCGCTGATCGTGCCTGCGGCGTCGGGCCGTTGAGCGGATCAGGGCTGACCCGGACCCGGGATCGCCTAGCCGGTGGGTTGATGGTGCTGGCCTGGGCCGCAATCCTGGGCGCGGCGCTGCTGGGCCTGCCGGTTCAGGCCGTCGCGGTGGGCGCCATTCTGGGCTTTCTGCTACTGGAACTGGGCACCGCCAGCCGCATCACGCGGGTGCATCTGGCCGCGGGGGGCATACTGGCTGCTGCGGTGCTGCTGATCTCCGAAACCGCAGGCAGCGATCTTCTGGCCGCGGCGTTCCGGGCCAGCTTCATCATGGTTCTCTTCGCCTCGCTGGGGATGCTGCAGACCGCCGTCATGCGCATCAAGGCCTTCATCGAGGCCGGTGAAATGCTGGTGCGCCAACCGCCCGGGCGTCAGTATTTCGCGCTTGCCGGCGGCACCACGCTGTTCGGGGCCGTGCTGAACTTCGGTGTGCTGCCGCTGATGGGGGGGCTGGTCAAGGCAGCCCGCAGTCAGGGGCCAGATCAGTCGCCTGGCGAGGCGTCTCCGGACGCCGGTCACGCCCTGCGCGAGCGTCGTATCATGCTGGCGATGCTGCGGGGCTTTTCGGTGCTGATGTTCTGGTGCCCGTTGACTGTCGCCTATGCCATAACCACCACAACGATAGAGGGGCTGGACTGGCGGATCATGGCGCTGGCCGGCGCGGTGCTGGCAGCGCTCGTCATCTGGCTCGGTTCGTTCTTCGACAAGGCCCCGTCGCGCCCCGCAGCCGCACGTGCCGATACCCGCTTCGACTGGGCGGCGCTGGGGCCGATCCTGGCGCTGCTGGTGCTGCTGTCGCTGCTGGCGGCATCGGTCGATGCCGCCACGCCGGGCGGGTTGGTGCATGGGGTCATCCTGTTTGTTCCTCTGACCGCCCTTGCCCTGCTTGCCTGGTTCGAACCGAAGCGCGCGCGCGCCCGGGTCACGCAGTATCTGGGCAGCGATGTCGCCACGCAGCGCAACGAAGTGGCGGTGCTGGGCAACGCGGCCTTCAGCGGTGCGCTGATTGCGGCGCTGCTGCCGCAGGACGCGCTGCTGACCGGGCCGGGTGCCCTGCTGCCGATCGTGCTGCTGCCTGCCCTCTGCCTCTGGCTGGTCGTGCTGCTGGGGCAGACGGGTATCAATCCGTTGATCAGCGTTGCGGCGCTGTCGGCCATCCTGTCGGACCCGGCCCCGCTTGGCCTGAACCCGACGCTTCTCGGCCTCGCCCTGGTGACCGGTTGGGGCCTGACCGTCGGGTCCAGTTCGGCGGCGGCGGCGACGATGAGCGTAGGCCGGTTGACTGACCGGACGGCATGGCAGGTGGGCACCATCTGGAACGGGCGTTTCACGCTCATCGCCAGCATGGTTGCCGGCGCGGCGATCACTGCCCTGTCGCTGGCCCTGGCGTGACCGGCGGCCGAAGGCGCGCCGGCCATACCCTCTGGCGCCACCACGCACGGACCGACCGCAGGCGAAAGCGAGGCGCCCGCCCTGGGGTCATCCGCGGCATCGACCTGCTCCAAGCCGATGGCATCCCGATCAAGGTGCTGGCCCGGGCGCGAGAGGGCAGCGGTCTGGGCGAGGGCGTCGAGCACGGACGCATATGGACTTGCGCGCGCGACCGGCGCCCGTGGTCGGGAGCCGCCCTGCCCAGCGCGGTCCACGAGTTCCCGCCCGAGCGCAAGGCCCACCATGCACGCGAACACCTCCGCATCGACTGCGGCATGCTGCACGCCGGCGCCTTAACCAGCGCACGTGAGTTCCATGCGCCGCGCAGGCGTTGCGGGAAACCCTGCCGGGAGAGCGGCCTTTCCGGCATCGAGGAACTGATCGTAATCCCCTACGGCCCGCCGGAGTCGCCACCCTCCGGAACGCTGGTGAGCGATCGATCCCCCGGCGCGGCCCCGAGCCGGGGGTCCTGGCAGACACCGTCGACACGATCGCATGCCTGGCCGGGCTGATGGCCGAGGACGGCGACTGCGCGGTGATCGGTGCCGAAGCCAGTGCCCAGCCCATGACGGCGCAGGCAGCGGTCCAGTTCCGAGCGCGAGGCGTTGGGGTTCGGGAACTCGCGCACCACCCAGAGCAGATCGACCAGCAGCAGCAGCGCCCGGATGGAGCGCCACAGCGCAGCCTCGTCGCCGCCGGGAAGATCCGCCCCGGCTGGTGCCACTTTCGGATTGCATGAGCATGTCACGCCCACAGGCCGCGTCGCCGATCAAACAGATGATCTGGACCGGGATCACAACGGATCGAAGCATATCCTGCATGGCGCAGACAATTCGCGCATTCCTGTTGTGATACCGTTTCCGGTTGATCGCTTCGGCAGGGGCGGGGGGACGCGCCTTCGAAGGCGCGTGCAAACGGGCTTTCCAAAGC
>PXES01000074.1 GCA_003564655.1 Paracoccaceae bacterium | reverse complement strand
TCATCGCCCGTGCGCGAATAAAGCCGCCGCATGCCCCCCTCGGCCACGGCCTGCACGCGGATGCCGTCCCATTTCCACTCTGCCAGAAATGCGGCGGGGTCGAGTGTGCCCAATGCCTCGCGATCCGTGGGCGTGGACAGCATCACCGGTCTGAACGGCGCGCGGGCGGCCGAGACGGGTTTCGCGCCGCCCTCGGCCCAGGCAAAGAGTTCCGTGTAGGGGGGCGACAGGCCGTGCCAAAGCTCTTCGACCTCGGCCAGATCGAGGCCGCCGAAATCCGCCAGCGCCTGACGCGCCAGCCGTGCCGAGACGCCGACGCGCAGCCCCCCGGTGGCGAGCTTGAGATAGGCGTAGCGTTCCGAGGGCGCCATCGTGTCCAGCCGCGCGGCGATGCACTCGGGCAGATCGGCCTTGCGGGTGCCGCGCAACTCGGCGACCAGATCGGCCAGCGGCAGCGCTGCGCTGCTATCCGGTCCGGGCCAGATGAGCGCGATGGTCTCGGCCAGATCGCCGACAAAATCATAGCTGATCGCGAAAAGCTCGGCATCCACGCGCTCGGCCACCAAGCCCCGCAACAGGGACGGCGTGACCGCGCGCAATTCCAGATAGCCGGTCAGCGCGGCCAATGCCAACCCGCGCTCGGGGTCGGGGCGAAATGCGAAATACTGCGTCAAATGCGCGAGCTTGGCGTTGCGCCGGGGCGTAAACGCCAGCCGTTCCAGCAGATGCGCGAAGGCCGCGATCATTCGGGCTCGTCCTCATAGCCCACCAGCCGCAGGGGCCGCGCCGTGCGCCCCTCCAGCGCGCACCAGCGCAGGATTGCCTCTTCACGGCCATGCGTCACCCATGTCTCGGCCGGGTCCAGTTCGGTGATGGTTTGCGTCAGCTGCGGCCAATCCACATGATCCGAGATCACCAGCGGCAATTCCACCCCACGCTGGCGGGCCCGCGCGCGGACCATCATCCAGCCCGAGGCGAAGGCGATTACCGGGTCGGGGAAGCGCTGCGCCCAGGTGGCGGCAAAGGCCGAAGGTGGGCCCAGCACGACGGCACCCGCGAAGTCGCCCTTCTTGCCGCGCGCCACGGTCGCGGGGCGCAACTCGCCCAGCGGGATGCTTTCGGCAAGGTGGTAGTCGCAGAGCTTCGTGAGGGCGCCATGGATGTAGATCGGGGCGTCATAGCCTGCCTCGCGCAGCAGCATGATCACACGCTGTGCCTTGCCCAGCGCATAGACGCCGACCAGATGCGCTCGCTCGGGGAAAGCCCTGACCGAGGCGAGCAGCTTGGCAATCTCGTCCTTCGGGTCGGGGTGGCGAAAGACCGGCAATGCGAAGGTGGCCTCGGTCACCAGGATGTCGCAGGGCACCGGCTCCCACGGGGCGCAGGCGGGGTTGGGGGTGCGGGTGTAGTCCCCCGTCACCGTGATCCGATGCCCGCGCGTCGTCAGCGCGATCTGTGCAGAGCCCAATACATGCCCCGCAGGATGGAATTCGACCGCGACGCCGTTTACCCGCACCGCCCCGTCGGCGGCCTGCCGTGTTACCGCGAAATCCGCGCCATAGCGCAGCGCCATGATGTCGAGTGTCTGGCGCGTTGCCAGAACGGCGCCATGCCCGGCGCGGGCGTGGTCGGCGTGGCCATGTGTGACAAGCGCCCGCGCAACCGGGCGCACCGGGTCGATGTGAAAATCGCCTTCGGGGCAATACAGCCCCTCGGGGCGGGGGATCAGCAGCGCATCAGCGGACATGCGGCTACAGGGTAGCACCGCGCGTCGCGCTGCCAAGCCTGCTCAGGCAGGCGGTTTCGAGGGTGACGCTTCCGCCAGCTTGGTGGCCTGCCCGATCCAGTCGTCACGCTCGATCCGGCCCTTGAAGTTCAGGAAGCTGTCTACCCAGGCGATCTCGTCCTTGCTCCACCGGGCGATCTGCCAGAAGTGGTAGATGCCAATGCCATGCAGCTTGCCTTCCAGCACGGGCCCGACGCCGCTGATCTGCTTGAGGTCATCCGCCTCGCCCACCGGGCCGTCCAGCGGCTGCGGCTTGGTGCTTTCCGTGGCAGGGGCTTCGGTCGCCGTGGTCTCTGGTGCAGTCGGGGCAGCGGTCGGCTCGGGCGCGGCTGCGGCAGCGGGTGCGGCAGCGGAGGTGCTCGACGCGGACGTCGTGGCGGCAGGCGCGGATTTCGTGCTGCCGCTGGCGGGCACGGTCGGCGCTTCGCCCGGTGCCTTGGCAGGCGGTGCGCCGCGTTCGGCAATCTGGAAGATAGTGCCCACGATCAACGCGATGACGATACCGATCCCGACCGAGCCATTCCCCTCGATCCCGATCAAGGTCAGTGACACGCCAAAGGCCACAAGCCCTGCGCCCGTCGCGATTGCCCAGCCGTAAAGTGGTGGGGCGTTCTTCATCTCGGAATTGGCCATGCAGTATCCTCCTTGCATATGGGGTCAGATCTGGGGTCCACGGGCATGCTACGCAAGAGTTGGCGCGCCGGCGCGCCGTTGCAAGCGGTCGATGCCAAGCGCATCAAGGGCAGCGGTCTCGATATCCTGCGCGGTTAGCCCTGCATCACGATACATGGCCGCCGGGCTCGCCTGTTCGATGAAGCGGTCGGGCAGGGTCAGAGTGCGCACCGCAAGCCCGCCGTCCAGCCGTCCGGTGTTGGCCAGATGGTGCAGCACATGCGCGCCAAATCCGCCCTGCGCGCCCTGCTCGACCGTGATCAGCGCCGCGTGATGGCGGGAAAGCTGGTCGATGAGGTCCAGATCCAGCGGCTTGGCAAAGCGTGCATCGGCAATCGTGCAGGTGATCCCGCGCGCGGCCAGCGCCTCGGCGGCCAGCCGCGTCTCGGCCAGATGCGCGCCGAATGACAGGAAGGCCACACTCTCGCCCTCGGCGATGATGCGGCCCTTGCCGATCTCCAGCACCTGCCCGCGTTCGGGCAGATCGACGCCCACACCCTCGCCGCGCGGATAGCGAAAGGCGATGGGGCCTGCATCATGCGCGACTGCCGTGGCGACCATATGCACAAGTTCGGCCTCGTCGCCCGCGGCCATCACCACCATGCCGGGCAGATTTGCCAGATAGCTCACATCGAAACTGCCCGCGTGGGTCGCGCCATCCGCGCCCACGAGTCCCGCCCGGTCGATGGCAAAGCGCACCGGCAGCACCTGCAGCGCCACGTCATGCACGACCTGGTCATAGCCGCGCTGCAAGAAGGTGGAATAGATCGCGCAAAAGGGCTTGAGGCCGCTCGCCGCCATCCCGGCGGCGAAAGTGACCGCGTGCTGTTCGGCGATGCCCACATCGAACACCCGGCGCGGGAAGCGCTTGCCCATGATGTCCACGCCCGTGCCATTCGGCATGGCTGCCGACACGGCGACGATGGTGGGGTCACGCGACGCCTCATCGGTCAGCGCCTTGCCGAAGACCGATGTGTAGCTGGGCGCATTGGCGCGGCCCTTCGATTGCGTGCCCGAGGCCACGTCGAATTTCGACACGCCATGATAGCAGCAATCCGCCGCCTCGGCCGGGGCGTAGCCCTTGCCCTTGACCGTGCGGACATGGATCAGCACCGGCCCCTCGGCGCGGGCATGGGCCATGCGCAGGGTCGCCAGCAGGTCGGGCATCGAATGGCCGTCAATCGGGCCGATATAGGTGAAGCCCAGATGCTCGAACATCGTCGCGTCGGGCGGGCCGCCGCAGGCGCGGGTGCGCGCGGCCAGCGCCTGCTCGCGCAGACTTTGCGGAAGTGCCGCGATGAAGCCCTGCGCAACCTCGGAGAGCGAGGCATGGGGCGCGTTCAGCCGGTTGAGATAGGTATTCATCGCACCAACAGGCGGGGCGATGGACATGTCATTGTCGTTGAGGATGACAAACAGTCGCCGCCCCTCGCTGCCGGCGTTGTTCAACGCCTCGTAGGCCATCCCCGCAGTGATCGAGCCGTCGCCGATCACCGCAATGGCGTCACCCGTGGGCTGGCCCATGTCGCGACCGATGGTGAACCCGAGGGCTGCGGAAATGCTGGTCGAGCTATGGGCGGCGCCGAACGGGTCAAAGACGCTCTCGCTGCGCTTGGTAAAGCCCGAGAGGCCCCCTTCCTGGCGCAGTGTATGCATCTGGTGGCGCCGACCGGTCAGAATCTTGTGAGGGTAGCACTGGTGCGAGACATCCCAGATCAGCTTGTCGAAAGGGGTGCGGAACACGGCGTGCAGCGCAACGGTCAACTCGACCACGCCCAGCGACGAGCCCAGATGCCCGCCCGTGCGGCTGACGGTCTCGATGGTCTCGGCGCGCAACTCATTGGCCAGCGCCTCGAGCTCGGTATCGTCGAGGTCGCGCAGATCGGCAGGCCCGGCGACGCGGTCGAGATGGGGAGTAGCAGAATGTGACATGGGTTTCCCTTTCGTTATTGTTGCGCCTTCTTCGGTTGCTCGAAAAAGGTCGTCCTCCCGTGCAGAGCCGTCTTTCCATTCCGCCACCGCGATGGCGGAAAAGAAAAAAGGTGCCGTGGGGCTGCCCCGCACGGCACCAGTTTCCTGTCGCCAACAGGAAAGGGAACCGGGCGTCACATGCCCGCGTTCGGACCGGCTATATGGCCCGAACCTTGGTGGGGGCAGGCGGGCGCTGGCCCGCCTGCCCCGATCCGCATCACGTTGCTGCCCACTCCACCGGCGCATGTATCGCGCTGAAGGGCATGGGCGGGGGCGCGTTCAGCCGCTCGTCCGGCATGAACTGGCCGATGCCCCAGATGATCCCGTAGATCACGCCGATCACGAGGAGGAACGCCAAGGCGTAGCCTGCACCGCGCAGCATCTCCGACAGGACCCAGTTGCGCAGACGCTGGGTCTTCGTCTCCTGGATGTAGTCATGTTCAACCATCTCGATGCTCCTTAATCATAGGTCGGACGGAAGCCGCGTTCCTCGGCCCAGACGGCCCAGTTATCGACCACAGTGCCGGTCAGCAGGATCCCGATGCCGCCCGTCAGGGTGGTCAGCACGGCAAACCACCAGGCCCAGCGGTGAATCCCTTCCATCGTGGCGTTGAAGCCCATCGTCCAGCGCCAGAACAGGGCGGCGCGTTCGGATGCTGTCCCACGGTCCACGATCTGTTCCAGCTCGCGGTCGCCACCGAAGCGCGAGACAGCGAGGATGGTCGCCCCGTGCATCGCAAACAAGAGCGCCGAGCCATAGAGGAACACGATCGAAAGCGCGTGGAAGGGGGTGTAGAACAGGTTCCCGTATTGCAGCGAGAACAGGTTCGTCCAGTCGAGGTGTGTGAAGATCCCGTAAGGCACTGCCTCGGACCAGGACCCCATCAGGATCGGGCGGAAGAGGCCCAGCACTAGGAACAGCCAGATGGCAGAGGCGAAGGCCCAGGCCACATGCTTGCCCATCCCCAGCGCCTCGGCGCGGAGGTAGGTGCGCACCCACCAGGTCATGACCGAGATCAGCAGGAACAGCGAGGCGATGAGGAAATACCCCCCCTCGCGCATCGGCGGGATCGTCAGCCCGTATTCCGGTGCTGGCGGGTCAAGCGACAGCCAGAACAGGTCGCGCAGGAATACGGCCGGGTTGTAGCCCGCCTGATCCCAGAACCACAGCCCGACCATCACGAACCAGATCGTGCCGGTGACAAGGCTGATCATGCCCATCGTGCCCAGATAGATGGGCCCGAGCTGCGCATTGCCAAACCAGCCCAGCAGGTTCGAGAAGCTTGCGCTCTTGGTGCGGTTTTCCAGCTCGACGCCTTCGACCATGCCCATCTCGGGTGCGGCACGCACCTGAACCTGGGTAAAGATGTTCTGATACTCAGCCATTGACGCCTCCTGCGATATCGCGCCACCACGGCAGGTCGAGCCACCAATCCCACCAGAACACCCACTGGTCGAACCAGATGGTGCCCGAGATCACGATGCAGATCGCCGACCAGAAACCGGCATTCAGCGCGAGGAACAGGCCCAGGCGGTGGATGCCCAGCGTGCCCACGGAATAGCCGATGAAGTCACGAAAGAACGTGTCCTCATGGTCGGGCGTCTTCATGGTGTCGCCCTTCTTGGCGGGGTTGGCGGCGGACAGGACCAGCGCGCCATGCAGCGCCAGCGCCAATGTCGTGGTGAAGAAGAAGGTCACCGCGATCATATGCGCCGGGTTGTAGTGAAAATTGCCGTAGGTGTAGCCGACGTTGGACACCCAATCGAGGTGGGTCCAGATACCGTAGGGGAAAGCGTGCCCCCAGGCGCCCATCCACACCGGACGAATGACCACCAGCGTGACATAGGCGAAGATCGCGACCCCGAAAGCGAAGGGCACATGCAGCCCCATGCCGAGTTTACGCGCGATCTCGACCTCTCGCAGCATCCAGGACACGAAGGCACCGATGGCGCAGATCGTTACTATCTGCCACAGCCCGCCTTCCAGAAGCGGCGCCGGTCCCAGCCCGTAGGACAGGGGCGGTGGGTTGATCGAGATCAGCCAGGGATTCCAGGTGCCTTGCAGCACTGCCCCCCAGAAGATCAACAAGGTTCCGAGGACGGCGAAGAAGATCGTCGTCACGCCGAAGAAGCCGACGTAGAAGGGCCCAACCCAAAAGTCGAACAGGTTCCCGCCGACCAGCGTGCCCCCCGGCACGCGGTATTTTCGTTCGAAGCTGAGCAGTGCCATGCTTCCCTCTCCAGATTATGGCGAAAAGCCTGCTATGGCCCCTCGCGTCGGGTAGATCCCGTGATTTGGTTGTCGCGGGCGACAGGCGGGAAGGCCCCCCGCCCGCGACGATCATGCATCCCTGCGGGATCAGCCGCCGGCAGCACGCTCGGCGGCCGCTGCGAACCAGTTGATGCCGTTGGACAGCACCACCAGGTGAATCATCGCGGCCAGCAGGAAGAGGAAGACACCCTGCGCCACGAACACGCGGCGGGGGTCGAAGATGAGCCAGATCTTGTAGAATTTGGACATTGGTTATCCTTCCTCAGAACCAGGGGCGCCAGATATAGGTGGCCAGGTGAGCCACCACTGCCACAGCGACAAAGAGCGTGAGACCGCTCATGTACACTGCGTGCAGTTCCTGGGCCTGCTCATCAGTGAGACCTGTGAATGACAGGTCGGTATTTTCAGCCATAGTATCCTCCGGATCATAAGACTGACGCCGCACACCCTGCGGCCGGGATGATGCCCCCCCGGGACGGGACGACACCGCTCCCGCAGGCCCATGCCCACGGGAAACTGTTGTCCGAAGCCTCTCAGCTGCGGAAGATAATCGGCGCGATCACTGCCGCGTCCTTGAGCGCGCGCCCCACCGGGCCGATGGCCGGCAGCCGCCCCGTGGTCAGCACGCGCCACGACCAGGTGATCACCCCGGTGACCAGCGCCAGCGCGAAGATCACGCCGAAATAGAGCCCGTATTCCCAGCTCCGTGCGCGCTCGTGGCGCGGGCGAGGGGCATTGACCGTGTAATCTGCCATTGTGGTCCTCCTTCTCGGATCAGGCGCGGTTCAGGCCGGGGCGCAGGGCCGCGACCAGATCGCTGTCAACTTCTTCGGCCCCGCGTTCCAGCGCGGCCTTCTCGACGGCATCACGCAGCGTGCGCGCGGCCGAAATGCGGGTCAGGATGGGGGGCTCGGCCACGATCCTGTCGAGCTCGCGCTTGGCGGCCTCGGACCACGGCAGATCACGCCGCAGCGTCGCGGGCGTGGCGTCGGTCGCGTCCATCTGGCTGCCGAGCGGCAGGATGTGGAACAGCGCATCGAACAGCCCGTTGCAGACTTCCTGCAAGACGTAAGTGGCGCCTGCATAGCCCATCATCGGCGTGCCCGTGTGGCGCCGGATCGCAGCACCGGGGAAGCTCGCGGGGATGAAGGCAGGCGCAGGTCCGTGCCCGGCCTTCTGCTCGGCGAGATACATCTTCTCGTTGATCGACCCGAAGACGATCAGCGGGCGCTTCTCGCCCATGAGCGCGCGCACGCGATCGTTATCGGTCTTGGCCCCGCGCACGCGGGCGACGGCGAAGGCGCAGGGCATGCCCAGATCGTTTTCCAGGAAATTGCGCAGCCCCCGCGCGTAGGTCTCGTTCGCCACCACGGCGAAGCTGGCCGTGGCATAGAAATCCTGCGTGACCGAGCGCCAGAGGTCCCACATCGGCTTCAGCGTCGAATGCTTCTCGCGCGTGATGAAGGGCTCGGGGTCGAGGCCCAGCAACTCGCCCAAGCGGCGCAGGAAGAGCGTGGTGCTCTCCATCCCGATGGGGGCCTGCAAATAGGGCTTGCCCAAGGCTTCCGCGAGGCCGCGCCCGAACTCGCGATACATCACGATATTGGCGTCGGC
>PXES01000347.1 GCA_003564655.1 Paracoccaceae bacterium | reverse complement strand
AGCGTCGAATAGAGGCGAATCATCGCAGGTCACTCCATCTGGTAATGTCGTCTTGATGCAACAGCGGCGGCGACCTATCAATCCGGGATGGCGCGACTGTGACAACGCGCCCCTGCGGAGGTGCCATGCAAAGCCCCCCTTTCGGCGAAATTTCCCAAGACCATCGCGGCGAATGGGTCCGGCTGCGGACGATGACCTGGCTGCGTGTGGTCGCGCTGAGCGGACAGGTCGCCGCTGTTCTGGTGGCGTATCTGTATTTCGAGATGCGCTTCGAGATCCTGCTGGTGGGGCTGGTGCTGGGTGCGGCGGCACTGTCGATCCTCGCCTCGCTATTGCTGTTTCCACAGACCAAGCGGCTTAGCGATTCCGAGGCGACGCTGACCTTTCTGTTCGACATCGCATTGCTGATCTGCCTGTTGTATCTGACCGGGGGCATCACCAACCCCTTTTCGGTTCTGGTGCTGGGGCCGGTCACGGTTTCGGCCATGGCGCTAAAGCCGCGTTCGACGCTGTTGCTGGCGCTGGTGGCGATTGCGCTTCTGACGCTGGTCAGCCTGACCTATCAGCCGCTGCGTTTCGCCGATGGCAGCGCGCTGGTGATCCCGCCGATCTTCGCTTTCGGCTTCTGGGCGGCGATCGTCATCGGGATCTTGTTCCAGGCCTTCTATGCCCATCGCGTCGCCGCCGAGGCGAACTCGATGTCGAACGCGCTGCTGGCCGCGCAGATGGCGCTGACGCGCGAACAGAAACTCACCGATCTGGGCGGGGTGATGGCCGCAACCGCGCATGAACTGGGCACGCCGCTGGCCACAATCAAGCTGGTCAGCGCCGAACTGGCCGACGAGTTGCGCGACCGGCCCGAGCTTGCCGCCGATGCGCGGCTGCTGGTCGAGCAGGCGGATCGCTGCCGCGACATCCTGCACTCGATGGGGCGGGCGGGCAAGGACGACACGCATCTGCACCGCGCGCCGCTGGAGGCCGTGCTGCGCGAGGCCGCCGAGCCGCATTTCGACCGTGGGCGCGACGTGGTGTTCCTGCTCTCCCCGGGCGCGGGTGGCGATGCCGCGCAGCCCGTGATCGAGCGCCGTCCCGAGATCATTCACGGGCTGCGCAACCTGATCCAGAACGCCGTCGATTTCGCCGCCGCGACCGTCTGGGTGCAGGCGGAATGGACCGACCGCGCGCTGCGGATCCGGGTGATCGATGACGGGCCGGGCTTTCCGCCCGCGCTGCTGGGCTATCTGGGTGAGCCCTTCATCCGCCGCCGCCGCGACCCCGCGCGCCCGCGACACCGCCCCGATTACGAGGGCATGGGGCTGGGGCTGTTCATTGCCAAGACCCTGCTGGAGCGGTCGGGCGCGCAACTCACCTTCGCCAATAGTAACGGGCCGGTCGGGTATCTGCCCGGCACCCCCGCGCTGCGCGGGGCGCAAATCCGTATCGACTGGCCGCTGTCGCGCATCGTTGCCGCGCCCGGCAGCCCGCTTGCGCCGAACCGCCCCATCGTCGCGGCTGCACCACCCGAACCGCGCCACTATTCAACAATAGACAAGACTGCTTGACTTTTGTCATACGGCTGCGCAGAATGTCGCCATTGCCCAATTCGGGGGGTCACTCATGCGCAATGCGCCCAGCACTGCGGATGTCGCCGCAGGCATCCGCCGCCGCGTTTTCGAGCACGCCATGCGCAACAATGGCGGCTATCTCTCGCAGGCCTGTTCGGCGGCGGAACAACTGGCGTTCCTCTACAACGAGGCACTGACTCTCGGCCCCTCGATCATGGCGATGATCCCGCCCCCCTTTGGCGGCGTGCCGTCGGCAACGAATGCCGACTACGTCACTGGCGCGGGGTATAACGGCCCCTTCGCGCCCGAATACGACCGGCTGTTCATCGCCCCCGCGCATTACGCGCTGGTGGCCTATGCCTGTCTGATCGAGGTCGGTCGCATGGCGCCCGAGGGGCTCGAGATGTTCAACCGCGACGGATCGTCGGTCGAGATGATCGGCGCCGAGCACAGCCCCGGTATGGAAGTGCATAACGGCACGCTGGGGATCGGGCTATCCACGGCGGCGGGGCTGGCCTGGGGCCGCGCGCGGCGCGGCGAGGCGGGCGAGGTCTGTGTCTTCATGTCCGATGGCGAGGGGCAGGAAGGTCAGACCTGGGAGGCCGTGCAGGCCGCCGCGCATCACGGCATCGGCAATCTCTGGGCGCTGATGGATGTGAACCGCCAGCAATGCGACGGCGCGATGGATGACGTGATGCAGGTGGGTGACATCGCCACCAAGCTGCGCAATTTCGGCGCCGTGGTGGCCGAGGTCGATGCCCACGACCTCGACGCGCTGCGCCAGGCCAAGGCGCTGCCGCATGAGGGCCAGCCGCTGATCATCCTCGCCAATTCCTCGCCCACCCATGGCATGGAATTCCTGATGCGCCGCTTCCCCCGGCTGCATTACGTGCGCTTCAAGTCGGCCGAGGAACGTGACGAGATGAATGTGGCGATTGCCGCCGAGCTGGGCATCGAGCCCATCGCGCTGGAGGATCACTGAGCATGGAGATGGTCAATCGCCCCTATGCGGCCGCGTTCGAGGCCTATGCCGTTCAGCACCCCGAAGTGCTCTGCCTCTCGGCCGACCTGACCTCGAGCTGCGAGATCGACGGTTTTCGCGACCGCCACCCGGACCAGTTCCTGTCGCTGGGCATGGCGGAACAGAACATGCTGTCCTTTGCCGGCGGGCTGGGGCTGGCGGGGTTCCGGCCCTTCCTGCACAGCTTTGGCGTGTTCCTCTATCGCAGGCCCTATGACCAGCTCATGGCATCGGTCGCCTATCCGCGCCGCAAGGTACGACTGATGGGTTTCCTGCCCGGGATCACTACCCCGGGCGGCATGACGCATCAGGCGATCGAGGATATCTCGGTCATGCGCACGATCCCAAACATGACGGTTCTCGAGACCGGCGACGCGACCGAGGTGGAAAGCATCGTGGCCGAGGCCGATACCGTCGATGGGCCGGTCTATTGCCGCATCTTGCGCGGGTCGGTGCCGCGCCTTTTCGACACGCCGCTGCGCATCGGACAGATGCGTGTGCTGGCCGAGGGCGATGATGTGCTGGTGGTAACTGCGGGCATCACGACGGAAGAGGCGATGCGCGCGCGCACGGCGCTCGGGCGGGCGGGCGTGTCGGTCCGGCATCTGCATCTGAGCACGCACAAGCCTTTTGACGCGGCCCAGATCGTCGGTCATGCGGCCAGCGTTCGCCACGGGGTGGTGACGCTGGAGAACCATCTGGTGACAGGCGGCATCGGCTCGATGGTGGCCGAGGCGCTTGCCGAGGCCGGGCTCGCGCGGCGGCTGGTGCGGCTGGGGCTGCAGGACACCTACGCCCATGGCGGCTCGCGGCCCTATCTGATGCGGTATTACGGGCTGGATGCGCTGAGCCTCGTGCGCGCGGTGGAACAGCTCACCGGTGAGGCCACCGGCATCGGCGAGGAGGCGCTCCAGGCCGCGCGCGTCGAGGCCGTCCATTCCGCCGTCAAGGCCGAGGCGCTGTGAGTCGCTTTTCCGTCACCTACCGAATCTTCGCGCCCGACCTCGCGGATGCCCGCGCGCGCGCCGAGGGGATCGCGCTCGAGCAGACGGTCGAAGTGCCGCGCGATGTGGTGCCCGACAGCGTGGTCGAGGCCGGGATCCTGGGGCAGCTCGAGGAGATCGGGCGCGAGGGCGACGGGCGCTTCCGCGCGGTCATCAGCTACAGCCCCGAGAGTGCGGGAGCGGAATTCACCCAGTTCCTGAACGTGATCTTCGGCAATTCCTCGATACAGCGGGGGCTGCGGGTGATCGCCATCGCACCGGGGCCCGAGATGCTGGCCCGCCACCCCGGCGCGCGCTTTGGCATCGCCGGGCTGCGGCGGCTGAGCGGGCGCGCGCAGGGCGGGCTGATCGCGCCGGTGATCAAGCCGCAGGGCCTCGATGTGGCGGCTCTGGCCGAGATCGCCTATCGCTGCGCCCTGTCGGGGGCCGATATCGTCAAGGAAGATCACGGCATCACCGACCAGCCGATGGCCCCGTTCCGCGCGCGTGTCGAGGCAATATGCGCCGCGCTTGCCCGTGCCGCATCCGAGACCGGGCGGCGGGCGCTCTATTTCCCCTCGGTCGCCGGGCACTCCTGGGAGATCCGCGACAATCTGCACTTCGCCCGCGATGCCGGGGCGGACGGGTTCCTGATCATGCCGGGGCTCTTGGGCTTCGGGCTGATGCGCGCAATAGCCTCGGACCCCGATCTGGCGTTGCCGGTGATGAGCCATCCCAGCTTCCTCGGCCCCTATGTGCTGTCTTCCGACACGGGCTTCGAGCATGGGGTGATGTTCGGCACGCTGCAGCGGCTGGCGGGCGCGGATATCTCGGTATTTCCCAACACGGGCGGGCGGTTCGGCTTCACGCGGGACGAATGCGCGGCGATCGCGACGGCGTGCCGCGCGGGTGACGGGCCGGGCACGCCGATCCTGCCCTCGCCGGGGGGCGGTATGAGCGTCGAGCGGGCGGGCGAGATGGCGGCGATGTACGGGCCGGATGTCGTGTATCTGCTGGGCGGGTCGCTGCTGCGGCTGGGCGCCCGGATCGGCGAGGGGATCGCGGCGATGCGCGACGCCGTGGACAGGGCAGACGCAGGGTAGGGCCCGCGCGCTGCGCGCCGCCTCCGGGTCGCGCCCACCCGCCCACCCTGCGCGCCCCGCAGACGGCGCGCAGCGCGCGGGAAGCCTCAGCGCAGGGCCGCCTCGATATTGCCGCCATCCACGGTCATCACATGCGCGGTGCTGCGTTCGGACAGGGCGAGCGCGACAAAGGCCTGGGCGACATGGCGCGCCTCGACCTCGCGGTGCAGAAGGTTTCCGGCGAGGTAGTCCGCTTCGCTGAGCCCGCGCGCATGCGCCCGCGCCGCGATCATCGCGTCGCTGAGCAGCCCCGAACGGATGCGGTCGGCATTGACGCCATTGACGCGGATACCCTCGCCCCCGAGTTCCAGCGCCAATTGCCGCAGCAGGAACATCGTGGCGGATTTGGGCAGGCCATAGGCCCCGAAATCTCGGCCCGGATTGACCGCCTGTTTCGAGACATTGAACAGCAACTGCCCGCCCCGCCCCTGCGCCCGCAGCACGCTGACAGCGGCCTGCGCGAAGGCCACGGGGGCGAAGAAGTTCAGCTCGAAACTGGCGCGCAGCGTCGCCTCGGGCAGCTCGGCCATCGCGCCCTGCATCGCGGCCCCGGCATTCGAGATCAGGATATCCAGCCCGCCGAAGGCATCGATGGTCGCCGCCATCGCCGCGTCAGCGACCCCTTTTTCGGTGATATCACAGGCCAATGCGGCGTGATCGCGCCCCAGCGCGTCGCGCAGCGTGTTGACGGCTGCCTCGTCACGGTCGACCAGCATCAGCGCCGCGCCCTGTGCGGCGAAGGCGCGGGCAATGGCTGCGCCGATGGCCCCGGCAGCCCCGGTCACCAGCACGACGCGCCCCTGCAGGGGGGCAGGGCGGCTCTTGCCGAGTTTGGCCTGCTCGAGCGACCAGTACTCCATGTCGAAGAGGTCGGCCTCGCCAATGGGACGGAAATCGCCTGCCGCCATGCCGTCCTGCATCACCCGCAGCGTCTGCTCGCAGATATCGGCAGCGATGCGCGCGGCCCCCCGGCTCGCGCCCAGCCCGATCAGCCCGACCCCTTCGGCCCAGACCAGCCCCGGCACCGGGGGCAGCCGGGTCAGCGAGCCGCCATGGCGGGGGTTGTGGCGGTCGAAATAGGCGGCGTAGCGGTCCGCGTACTCGGCCAGCGCACGCTGCATCCCGGCCTCGGTCGGATCGGCGCGGCGCAACAGCAGCGGATGGCCCTTGGTGCGGATCACATGGTCGGGCGTCGCGACCCCGCGCGCGGCAAGCGCATCGAGATCGGGACGGGCGAGAAAGCGCATCACCGCGTCGCCCGCGCGCAGGTCGAAAAGCGGCATCGGCGCATCATCGCCCAGCACCCCGGCCACCGCCCCGCGCAGCCGGGGCAGCAGCGACGCCCGCTCGGGGGCGGGCAGGGCCGCGACGGGTCGCAGCGGCGCGGCGCGGCGTTGGGAGAGCCAGTCCATGACCGCGTTGGTCTGCGCGATCAGCCGGTCATAACTGTCCTTCGCGGTCGGCCCCCAGGTGAAATGGCCATGATTGACCAGCAGCAGACCCTCGGCCTGCGGGTTCTCCTCGAAGACCTGCGCAGCGGCCTTCGCCAGCGCGAAGCCGGGCATGATGTAGCGCACCAGCGCCATGCGGTCGCCGAAGATCTCGCGCGTGGCCTCGGCCACCTCGGGAAGGTTGGCGAGCGTCAGGAAGGCCGTGGCATGGGTGTGGTCGATATGGCGCGGCGGCAGCCAGGCGTGCAGCAATGTCTCGACCGACGGGTTGGGGGCCATACTGTCAAGCAGGTTGGCGCGCTGGACATTGACCATCGCCGCGTCCGAGAGCGCTTCGAGGCTCCGCAGCTCCAACAGCGGCGCGAGGCGCAGGGCGGGCAGGCCCGCTGCCTCGATCTGCCCCAGATCCCAGCCCGAGCCCTTGACATGCAGCACATCGATCTCTTGCCCCATCACGTCGCGCGCGCGCAGCTTGACCGAGGTATTGCCGCCGCCATGCATGACCAGATCGGGGTCGCTGCCGATCAGGCGTGAGCTGTAGACCCGCAGCGCCAGCTCGCGTGCCATCGGGTCGCTCCCGGCCGCGTCCTGAAACTGCGCGGCCTGTGCCTCATCCCAGCGATTTGCGATCATTGCTGTCCCCGCTTCTCATTGCGCGATTGACAATGCTCAGGGATTGCACAAATGTCAAACCATGATGGCATTCGTCGATCCGAGGCGGGAATGGGAGTGACGCGGCGCCGCACCGCCGGTCAGATCACGGGCGAGAACATCGTCACCGAAGTCGCGTGGATGTATTATCAGGACGGGCTGAACCAGAAGGATATCGCCGACCGGCTGGGAATCTCGCGCGCCTCGGTGGTCAATTATCTGGCCGAGGCGCGTGAGAGCGGGCTGATCCGCATCTCGATGGCCGCCGATCACTTCACGACCCATCGCCTTGCACTCGATCTGTGTGCGCGCTTCGGGCTGCGCGCGGCGTATGTGGTGCCCGACGAGGCTGCGACCAGCGATGAGGAGCGTTTCAGCCGCGTCGTGCGGGGCGCGGCGGACTGGCTGCCCGATCTGCTGGCCCCGGATGACCGACTGGGCGTCGCCTGGGGGCGCACGGTCTACGAGCTGGCGTCGCGGCTGGAGCCGCAGAGCCTGCCGGAGCTGGCGGTGATCCAGCTTTTGGGCTCGATGTCCACGCCCTATGGCTTCACCGCCGAGGCCTGCTCGACACGGCTGGCGCAGAAACTCGGGGCGGAGTGCCGCAACCTGCACGCGCCCGCCATCCTCAGCCGCGCCGATCTGGCGCGCGAGCTGCGCGCCGAGCCGATCCTTAAGGCACAGCTCGACCAGGTCGCCACGATCACCAAGAGCCTGTTCTCGGTCGGGACCTGCCAGCCCGACAGCCATGTGGTCGGCTCGGGCGTGGCAAGCCGGGACGAGCTGGACTGGTATGTGGCGCAAGGGGCCTTGGGGGTGATCTCGGGGCGGTTCATCGACGCCAACGGCGCGCCGATTCCGGGGCCGCTGGACGAGCGCATGATCGGCGTGGCATTGCCGCAACTTCTAGGCCTGCAGGCGGGCATCCTGATCACGCCCGGGCATGACAAGGTCGCGGCCACGCATGCCTGCTTCGCGGGGGGCTATGCCAGCCATCTGGTCACCAGCCTGAGCGTCGCGCAGGCCCTGCTGGAAGGTTAGGGCGCGCGCACGGTTTTCCGGTTCATCCGTTCGGGGCAGCCGTTTCGCGCGAGAGGGTTCGAAAGCGCCCTCGGGCCGTGCCCACCCACCCGCCCTTGCACGCCCCGAGGGCGCTTTCGGCGCATGCGTCCGGCCGACGAAACCCGTCCCGATACGCCGCGATCACCCGAGAGCCATATCAGACCCCCAACTGACGCAACACGCGCGGCAGCATGTCGGGCAGGTCCTCGGCGATCAGGCCGGGACCGAAGGCGCGGGCGGCTTCCAGATGCAGAAAGACGGCGGTCCGGGCCGCGCGCATCGGCGCGAAACCGCGTGCCAGAAGTCCCGCGACAAGGCCCGCCAGCACATCGCCCGACCCGGCGGTGGCGAGCCACGGCACCGCCCGCTCGGCGAAGGCCGCGCTGACCACCGCCCGCCCGTCCGGGTCGGCGATCACGGTGTCCGGGCCCTTGACCAGCACGGTACAGCCCGCGCGGGCCGCTGCCGCGCGGGCAGCGTCCAGCTTCGAGAAGGCCGGGCCGTTGCTGGCGGGCGCGGACAGCCGTTCAGCGATATCGGGAAACAGCCGCGCGAATTCGCCCATATGGGGGGT
>PXES01000380.1 GCA_003564655.1 Paracoccaceae bacterium | reverse complement strand
CGCGCCCGGTGATCGCGGCGACCGTGCGGGCAAAGGCCGCGCCCTGCTCGCGCGCCTCGATCAGCCGCTCGGCACAGGGTTGCAGCGCCACATGCAACGCCTCCAGATGGTCGAGATCGGCCTCGGGCCGCAACCCTTGGGCGATCAGCAGGCCATCCTGCCAGCCGGTGCCGAAGCGCAGCATCGCGTCCAGCCAGTCCTCGAGCGTCGTGGCATCGCTGACCGCCCCCTCGGCGATCACCTGCTCAAGCCCGTGCGCATAGGCAAAGGCCCCGGTCGGAAAGGCCGGGGACATCCAGTGTTGCAGGGTCAGCGCGGCGGGGCTGGGCATGGCTCAATGCGCATGCGCATGGCTGTGGCCGTGATCGTGCCCCATGGTACGGCCATGCCCGTAGGCGCCGCCCTCGGGGGTGAAGGGCGCGGTCACCGGGCGCAGCCGCGCGCCAAGCTGGGTCAGCATCGCCTCGATCACATGGTCGTGGCGGATCAGCAGGCGCGCAGGCTCGATCTGGCAAGGGGTGTGACGGTTGCCGATGTGCCAGGCCAGCCGCGGCAGATCGCCCGTCACCTCGACCAGCGCCTCATCCGCCGGCACGATCTCGAGCGTGGTGCCATCCTCCAGCTCGAACCCCCACCAGGCGTCGAGATTGGTCACTTCCGGCAGATCGACGAGGAAGCCCCGCCCCTCGGCCGTGACCAGCCGTTTGCGCCGCATCAGCCGCGCGTCGTAGTCGAGGATCACGGCCCCGTCACAGCGGCCGGGATGGTCCGCCAGCAGGCGGCGCAGCGGGGGCAGATCGGTCATGAGACACCTTTCGGAAACAGGTCGCGATAGACATGGGCAGGCAGGCCGGGGCGCGAGAGCCCCATCGCCCGCAGTGCCCTGTCGGGCAGCGCGTCGAGCCGCGCGAACTCTGCCTCGCGCGCCGCACGGCCCACAGCCGGATTGCAGCCGAGGCCGGTATCGGCGAGGAACCAGTCAAGCTGGCGCGCCTGACAGGGGCTGAGCGGGGAATTAGCAGGACGAAGCATTGGTATCTCCATCAGGCGATCATGCTCCTCCCGGATAACACGATAGCATGAATATCCCGTCTGTCGCCCCCGCGCGCCGTTCCCGACTTGCTGCGGTGCAGAAAAATCACAGGTCGGAGTCGTCTGCATCCCACTGCCCCATCAGAACAGGAAATAGCGTTGCGCCAGCGGCAGTTCCGCCGCCGGTTCGCAGGTCAGCAATACGCCATCGGCGCGCACCTCATACGTCTCGGGGTCGACCTCGATCTGCGGGGTGGCGTCATTGAGCTTCATGTCGGCCTTGCCGATGCCGCGACAGCCGCTGACCGCCAGCGTGTCCTTCGCCAGCCCCAGCGCATGGGCGATGCCGTCGTCCTGCGCGGCCTGGCTGACAAAGGTCACGGCATTGCGCTCCACCGCGCGGCCAAAGGCGCCGAACATGGGGCGCGAATGCATCGGCTGCGGCGTGGGGATCGAGGCATTGGGGTCGCCCATCTGCGCCACCACGATGGACCCGCCGATCAGCACCATCTCGGGCTTGGCACCGAAGAAGGCGGGCGACCAGAGGCACAGATCCGCGCGTTTGCCGACCTCCACGCTGCCGATATGCGCCGAGATCCCGTGCACGATGGCCGGGTTGATGGTGTATTTCGCCACATAGCGGCGCACGCGCAGGTTGTCGTTTTCGCCCTGCTCCTCCGGCAAACGCCCGCGCTGGACCTTCATCTTGTGCGCGGTCTGCCAGGTCCGGGTGATCACCTCGCCGATCCGCCCCATGGCCTGACTGTCCGAGGAAATCACCGAAAACGCGCCCATGTCGTGCAGGATATCCTCGGCGGCGATGGTCTCGCGCCGGATGCGGGATTCGGCAAAGGCCACTTCCTCGGGCACCTTGCGCGACAGGTGATGGCAGACCATCAGCATGTCGAGATGTTCCTCGATCGTGTTGACCGTGTAGGGCATGGTCGGATTGGTCGAGGAGGGCAGGATGTTCTGGCTGCTGACCACCTTGATGATGTCCGGCGCGTGCCCGCCGCCGGCGCCTTCGGTGTGAAAGGCGTGGATGGTGCGCCCGCCGATGGCCGCGAGCGTGTTTTCCACGAAGCCCGATTCGTTGAGCGTGTCGGTGTGGATCATCACCTGCGTATCCGTTGCCTCGGCCACGTTCAGGCAGTTGTCGATGGCCGCCGGGGTGGTGCCCCAGTCCTCGTGCAGCTTCAGCGCGCAGGCCCCGGCGCGGACCTGTTCGTGCAGCGCGTCGGGGAGCGAGGCATTGCCCTTGCCCGCAAAGGCGAGGTTCATGGCAAACGCATCCGCCGCCTGCAGCATCCGCCCGATATGCCACGGCCCCGGCGTGCAGGTGGTCGCCAGCGTGCCATGCGCAGGGCCAGTGCCGCCGCCGAGCATCGTCGTCAGGCCGGAATGCAGCGCATCGTCGATCTGCTGCGGGCAGATGAAGTGGATATGCGCGTCAAAGCCGCCAGCGGTCAGGATCTTGCCCTCGCCCGCGATGATCTCGGTGCCCGGCCCGATGATCACATCGACGCCGGGCTGCGTGTCGGGGTTGCCCGCCTTGCCGATCTTGTGGATGTAGCCGTCGCGCAGGCCGACATCGGCTTTGTAGATGCCGGTATGGTCCACGATCAGCGCATTGGTGATGACCGTATCCATGGCACCGGCTGCGCGCGTCACCTGGCTCTGGCCCATCCCGTCGCGGATGACCTTGCCGCCGCCGAACTTCACTTCCTCACCATAGCGGCTGGCATTTGGGCCCGTCCCGCCGCCCGAGCGTTCAGCGATCAGGTCGCGCTCGACTTCGATGATCAGGTCGGTGTCGCCCAAGCGGACCTTGTCGCCCACGGTCGGCCCGTACATGTCGGCATAGGCCGCGCGGGAAATGCGATACGACATCAGAGCGCCCCCATCACTGCGGCATTGAACCCGTAGACCACCCGCCCGCCGCCATAAGGCACCAGCCGTACCTCGCGCGTCTGGCCGGGCTCGAACCGGACGGCCGTGCCTGCCGGAATGTCCAGCCGCTTGCCCTGCGCCTGCGCACGGTCGAAGTCGAGGCCGGAGTTCGCCTCGGCGAAATGGTAGTGGCTGCCCACCTGCACAGGGCGGTCGCCGGTGTTCGCGACTTCGAGCACTGTCACCTCCAGCCCCGAATTGATCTCGATCTCGCCGTCCGCGCAAAGAATTTCACCGGGGATCATGCGCCTGCCCTCTGCGGATGGGGTGATGGACGGTGACCAGCTTGGTGCCGTCGGGAAAGGTCGCCTCGACCTGCACGGAGTGAATCATCTCGGCGATCCCCTCCATGCACTGATCAATGGTGATGACATGGGCGCCGGCCTCCATCAGATCGGCGACCGCGCGGCCCTCGCGCGCGCCCTCGACCACGAAATCGGTGATCAGCGCGATGGCCTCGGGGTGGTTGAGCTTCACGCCGCGCGCCAGCCGCCCGCGGGCGACCATCGCGGCCAGCGAGACCAGCAGCTTGTCTTTCTCTCTCGGGGTCAGGTTCATGCTCTCTTCCTCAGATTTGCCAGACACGCGGCAGCGGGGCCGCGCGCAGGATCGTCAGCAAGCGGGCCAGATGGCGGCGCAGGGGCCAGCCGTCGCGCGCCATCAGCCGCAGCACCAGACGCGCGTCATCTGGGGCCGAGGCAACAGCGCGACAGTCGGGGTCGCGCAGCGCCGGTCGCAGAAGCGCCAGCGTCGGCTCGGCGCCCGGCCCGATCCGCACGACCGAGGCCACGGCCCGCGCGCCGTCCAACCCCGCGCGCGACGGGCGCAGCCGCGCGGCATCGAACTTCAGCGCCTCGACATGCAGCGGGCGGCCCTCGCGCGTCACCTCGCGCCAGTCATGAAAGGCCAGCTCGCCCGGCACCTCGCCCATCGCGGCGCGGCCCAGCACCAGCGTCTCGACGCTCAGGCAAGTGGCATCGCGGCCCAGCCGGATCTCGGTGCACCGCCGGGCGCTGGCGCGCTCGAACAGGATGGTCTCTTGCGGCAGCCAATCGAGATGCCCGCCCTCGCCCACATCGAAGCGCAGGCTGATCCGCGCCTGCCCCTCGCCCGCGCGATAGACACGCTCGGCAGTCTGCGTGGTCGCTGTGGCGCGCGCCTGTGCGCCAAGGCCGAGGCGATACTCCAGCCGGTCGCCCCCGGTCAGCCCGCCTGAGGTGTTGAGGTACACCACCTCCGGCGCGGGCCCGTCAAGGATGATCGCCTTGGCAGACCCCTGCTGGCGCAGCCCCGCCAGACGCGTGCGTCCGGCCTGCGCAGTCATCGCGACCGAGGCGGTCCCGGTGCTGCGCTGATGGCGCGACTGTGTGGAAATGACCGTCATCTGTTATCCCCTGAGACGGGTCTTGCGCGCGGGTGTCGGGTTGCGCAATCGGGTGGCGATGGCTTTGCCTGAGACGGCTCCGGCACGACACGGCACTCGCCCATATCTTGGGCGATTTGCCTATATTTCGTGCAAGTCGCAGAGGCTTGCCGCCCGCCCCGCAAGCTGGCAGTGTCGCGCGGCACTCAGCCAGCGGGGCGGCCATGAAGATCGCGAGCTTCAACATCAACGGGATCAAGGCGCGCGGCGCGGCGCTGGCGCGCTGGCTGGACGACGCGAAGCCCGATCTGGCCGTGCTGCAGGAGATCAAGTCCACCGACGAGAACTTCCCCCGCGAGATGATCGAGGAACGTGGCTACAACCTGGAAACCCACGGGCAGAAGGGCTTCAACGGGGTGGCGATCCTGTCGAAACGCCCGCTCGAGGATGTCACGCGCGGCCTGCCCGGCGATGACAGCGACACCCAGGCCCGCTGGATTGAGGCCACGGTGACTGGCCAGCAGGGCGCGCTGCGGGTTTGCGGGCTGTATCTGCCCAATGGCAACCCGGTCGAACTGTCAGAGGACGGCACACCCGTCGCAGGCGGGAAATACGCCTACAAACTGGCCTGGATGGAGCGGATGGAGGCGCGGCTGCGCGAATTGATGACGCTCGAGATGCCGCTTGTGGCGATGGGCGATTTCAACATCATCCCCCAGCCCGAGGACGCCGCCCGCCCCGAGGCCTGGCGCGAGGATGCGCTGTTCCGCCTGCCCTCGCGCGCGGCGTTCCGGCGGGTGCTGAACCTTGGCCTCGCCGATGCCTTCCGCCTGCGCGAGGCCGGGCCGGGGCATTACAGCTTCTGGGATTATCAGGCCGGCGCGTTCGAGCGCAATGACGGCATCCGCATCGACCACATCCTGCTTAACGCCTATGCTGCCGATCTGTTGCGCGACTGCCGGATCGACGCCGAGGTGCGCGCGGGCGAGAAACCATCGGACCATGTGCCGATCTGGGCCGAGTTGGAGCTATAACGCGGACGTTCCGAACTCGAACGGGATGGTGTCGTGCCCGTCCAGCACCAGATCGGCCATCCGCCCGGCCAGCAGCGGCGCCATGGCGAAACCGATCTTGAAGCCGCCATTGAACACATATTCGCCGTCCCGCCCCGGCCACGGTCCCATCAGCGGCGCGCGGCTTTTCGCACGCGGGCGCACCCCCGCCCAGCGCGCGATCTCGGGCGCGTCCTGCAGCGCCGGGCAGACCGCCCGCGCCCGCGCCAGCAGCGCGTCGCACTGATCATCCGTGCGCGCGCCATCGTCGAAGTCGCGCTCGCTGGTCGAGCCGACCGCCACTGTCCCATCGTCATGCGGCACGATATGCAGCCCGTCCGCGAAAATCTGCGCGGCCCCGGGCGCGGCATGGCGCAACAGCACCGCCTGCCCCTTGATGCCTGTGCCCACAGCGCGCCCCAGCGCCCGCGACAGATCGGCCAACCCCTCATGCCCCGTTGCCCAGACCACGCGCCCGCGTGCCTCTGCCGCGCCGATCACCACCTCGCCGCCCAGCCGCTCGACCGCCGCCGCCAGCGCCGCGACCGCCCGGCGCGGATGCAGCCGCGCGGTCAGCGTGTCGTGGATCACCCAGCCCGACGGCGCGACTATGCCCAGCCCCGGCGCCGCGTCCACCGGCAGCACCCGCCACGCCGCCACGCCCTGCCACAGATCCAGCGCCGAGGTTGCCCGCGCCTGCGCCAACGCAAGCCCGCCCTCGGGCACTGGCTGCACCCGGCCGAGCCGCGCATAGCCCGGATCGATGCCGCCGCTCTCCTGCACCACGGCCCAGAAATCGCCCGCCATGCACAGCGCCTCGAATTGCAGCGCCTTCTTGGCGTTCCACGCCTCGGGCACATGCGGGGCCAGCGCGCCGACCACCCCGCCACTCGCCCCCGCACCGATGCCGCGTGCCTCGATTACCTGCACCTGTGCGCCGCGCTGCAGGCAGACCAGCGCCAGCGACAGGCCGAACACACCCGCCCCCATGATGGTCACATCCGGCATTGCCATTGCCCGCGCCCCCCGGCATCACTCGACCCGCAGCAGATAGGGCAGAACCCGATGCAACACCAGCCACCCACACTCGCATGGAAGGACGGCGATGTCCCGGTCGCGACCCGCTTCGATGACCCGTATTTCTCGCTCGCCGACGGGCTGGCCGAGGCGCGCCATGTCTTCGTGCAGGGCAATGACCTGTCCGCCCGCGCGGGCCCGGGCTTTCACATCGCCGAGTTGGGCTTCGGCACGGGGCTGAACCTGCTGGCCACACTTGAGGCGCTGCGCGATGTGCCCGGCCCGGTTCGCTACACCAGCTTCGAGGCCCACCCCATGCCACGCGCCGCCGCCGCCCGCGCGCTCGCCGCCTTTCCCGAACTCGACGCGGCGGCACTGCTTGCAGCCTGGGGCGCGCAGCACTTCACGCTCGGCCCGCTCGCGGTCGAGATCATCCTCGGCGACGCCCGGACCACACTGCCCGCCTGGGAGGGCCACGCCGATGCCTGGTTCCTCGACGGTTTCGCGCCCGCGAAGAACCCCGAACTCTGGTCGGCCGACCTGATGGCCGAAGTGGCGCGCCACACGCGCCCCGGCGGCAGCTTCGCGACCTACACGGCCGCCGGTCACGTCCGCCGCGCACTTGCCACCGCGGGCTTCACTGTCACCCGCGCGCCGGGCTACGGGCGCAAACGGCACATGAGCCGGGGCCGGCTGGCATGACGCCACAGAACACGCGACTCGGCATCTGGCTGATGATCGCCACGGCCTTTCTCTTCGCTATTCAGGATGCGCTCTCACGCCACCTCGCGGGCGAATACAACGTCCTGATGATCATCATGATCCGCTACTGGTTCTTCGCGAGCTTCGTGATCGCGGTCGCGGCGCGTCAGGCGGGCGGGCTGCGCGGCGCGGTCGCCACGCGCCAGCCGGGGCTGCAGATCTTCCGCGGCGTGCTGCTGGCGCTGGAGGTCTGCGTGATGGTCACCGGCTTCGTGCTGCTCGGTCTGGTCGAGAGCCATGCCGTCTTCGCCGTCTATCCGCTGCTGATCGCCGCCCTGTCCGGCCCGGTGCTGGGCGAGGCTGTCGGCTGGCGGCGCTGGACGGCCATCGGGATCGGGTTTCTGGGCGTTCTCGTCATCCTGCAGCCCGGTTTCGGCGTCTTCCAGCCCGCCGCGCTCATCCCGCTGCTCGCCGCCCTCATGTTCGCGCTTTACGGGCTGCTGACCCGCTACGCGGCACGGCGCGACAGCGCTGCGGTCAGCTTCTTCTGGACCGGGGTGGCGGGGGCCGTGACGATGACGCTGATCGGCATCTGGTTCTGGGAGCCGCTTGCCCGTGGCGACTGGGTCTGGATGGCGCTGCTCTGCGCCACCGCCGCCTTCAGCCATTTCCTGCTGATCCGCAGCTATGAACTCGCCGAGGCCAGCGCCGTGCAGCCCTTCGCCTATCTGCAACTGCCTTTCGCCGCGGCGCTGGGCGTGCTGATCTTCGCCGAGACACTGCGCGCGAATGTGATCCTTGGCGCGGCCATCGTCGTCGGCGCGGGCGTGTTCACGCTCTGGCGCGCCCGGGTCAGCACGGCCCGGTAACGCGCGGTCCATTCTGCCGCAGGACGTGTTGCCGCACTGCGCTTGTTCCCGGGCACCGCCTCCCCACATCCGAGGCATCTGCACAGGAGGTTGCCATGTTCGATCTTCACTCTCACGACCCGGATGCCCTGACCCGGCACCGCACCCCCGAAACCCTGTCGGACCGGATCGCGCTGCGCGTGGTGAAATTCATGCGCTATTTTGCCGATGCGTTCTTCGCCAAGCGCTACGGCCACCGCGCCGTGGTGCTGGAAACCGTCGCCGCCGTGCCCGGCATGGTGGGCGGGATGCTCCAGCACCTCAAGGCGATCCGGCGCATCCGCGACGATGAAGGCTTCATTCGCGAGCTTCTCGACGAGGCCGAGAACGAGCGCATGCACCTCATGGCCTTCATCAAGATCGCCCAGCCGTCGCTGCTGGAACGCGCCATCATCCTCATCGCGCAGGGGGTGTTCTTCAATCTCTACTTCCTGCTCTACCTG
>PXES01000011.1 GCA_003564655.1 Paracoccaceae bacterium | reverse complement strand
TCGCCATCGAGCCAGCCATTCTGCGCCGCCGCCATCAGCATCGCGTATTCGCCCGACACCTGGTAGGCGAATGTCGGGCGGGCGAAACGGTCCTTCACCGCGCGGCAGATGTCGAGATAGGGCATGCCGGGTTTCACCATCACCATGTCGGCCCCTTCCGACAGGTCGCGCGCCACGCAGGCCAGCGCCTCATCGCGGTTCGCGGGGTCGATCTGATAGGTCGCCTTGTCGCCCACCAGCCGCCCCGAGGCGCCGACCGCATCGCGAAACGGGCCGTAGAAGCCTGATGCGAATTTCGCCGCATAGGACAGGATCGCCACATCGCGGTGTCCCTCGGACTCGAGCGCCAGCCGCAGCGCGCCGATGCGCCCGTCCATCATGTCGGACGGGCCGAGAATATCCGCCCCGGCCTGCGCCTGTGCGAGGCCCATCTTCACCAGCGCCTGCACGGTCTCGTCATTGACGATCTCGCCGTTGACGACGAAGCCGTCATGGCCATTGGCGTTATAGGGGTCGAGCGCGATGTCGGTCATGATCATCAGTTCGGGGAATTGCGCCTTTATGCGGCGGATCGCGCGGTTGGTCAGGTTGTCGGGGTTCCAGGCCTCGGCGCACTCTTCGGTGCGCAGGGCCGGGTCGGTATAGGGAAACAGGCAGATCGCCGGGATGCCCAGCTCCAGCGCCTGTTCGGCGGCGCGCTCCAGCCGGTCGAGCGACAGGCGGTTGACGCCGGGCAGCGAGGGGACGGGTTCCTCGACATTCTCGCCCTCGCGGATGAAAAGCGGCCAGATCAGATCGGCGGCGCGCAGGCCGTTTTCTTGCACCATCTCGCGCAGGGCGCGCGTGCGGCGCAAGCGGCGCATCCGGGCGGCGGGGAAGGGGGCGAGGGTCATGGCCGGACCTTTCG
The DNA here is from genome assembly GCA_003564655.1 of Paracoccaceae bacterium. Taxonomy (GTDB): domain Bacteria; phylum Pseudomonadota; class Alphaproteobacteria; order Rhodobacterales; family Rhodobacteraceae; genus Roseinatronobacter. Next base: position 7,581 of record PXES01000011.1, on the reverse strand, counting down.
TTGCAGGGCGCAGTTGTGGTGCCATGCGGGCCGGCGAAAGAAAAGCCCCGGCGCGTCGGCGGCGCCCTGCACGAGCGACCCCAAACGCGCGCGCCCCCTTGTCAGCGCGCGCCGGGCTGCGTATAGAGCGCGCAATCAAGACAGCCGCAGGGCTGCAGCGCGAGTTGGGCAGGGTCGGGCGCAAGCCACGACCCTTTGTGTTTGTGGCCCACCCCGCGCGCTGCCCCCCGGGCTGCTTGAGCCGTAGTCCCCGACCGGCGGAGCCAACCGCCCGGCCAGAACATGATGCAAAGGAAACACGTCTGAATGTGCGCTAAAGCAACCATGGAAGAATTCGAGGCGATGCTCAATGAGAGCCTCGAGATGGACACCCCCGCCGAGGGGTCCGTCGTTACCGGCAAGGTCATCGCCATCGAGGCAGGCCAGGCCATCATCGATGTCGGCTACAAGATGGAAGGCCGTGTCGAGCTGAAAGAATTCGCGAACCCCGGCGAGGCCCCGGCCGTTGAGGTCGGTGACGAGGTCGAGGTCTATCTCGAGCGTGTCGAGAACGCTCGCGGCGAGGCTGTCGTCAGCCGCGAAAAGGCCCGCCGCGAGGCCGCCTGGGACCGTCTGGAAAAAGCCTATGCCGACGAGGCCCGCGTCGAGGGCGCGATCTTCGGCCGCGTCAAGGGCGGCTTCACTGTCGATCTGGGAGGGGCTGTGGCCTTCCTGCCTGGCTCGCAGGTCGATGTGCGCCCGGTGCGCGATGCAGGCCCGCTGATGGGTCTGAAGCAGCCCTTCCAGATCCTGAAAATGGACCGCCGCCGCGGCAATATCGTCGTTTCGCGCCGCGCGATCCTCGAGGAATCCCGTGCCGAGCAGCGCGCCGAGGTCATCGCCAAGCTGGCCGAGGGTCAGGTCGTCGATGGTGTGGTCAAGAACATTACCGAATACGGCGCCTTCGTCGATCTGGGTGGTGTGGACGGGCTGTTGCACGTCACCGACATGGCCTGGCGGCGCGTCAACCACCCGTCCGAGGTGGTCACCATCGGCGAGACGCTGAAGGTGCAGGTCATCAAGATCAACAAGGAAACCCACCGTATAAGCCTTGGCATCAAGCAGCTTCAGGCCGACCCGTGGGATACTGTCGATCAGCAATACCCCATCGGTTCGGTCCACAAGGGCCGCGTGACCAACATCACCGATTACGGCGCTTTCGTGGAGCTGGAAGCCGGTGTCGAGGGTCTGGTCCATGTCTCCGAGATGAGCTGGACCAAGAAGAACGTCCATCCCGGCAAGATTGTCTCGACCAGCCAGGAGGTCGAGGTCATGGTGCTGGAAATCGACGGTGCCAAGCGGCGTGTCAGCCTCGGTCTGAAACAGACCATGCGCAACCCGTGGGAAGTCTTTGCCGAGACGCATCCGGTCGGCAGCCAGATCGAGGGCGAGGTCAAGAACATCACCGAATTCGGGCTGTTCGTGGGCCTCGACGGCGATATCGACGGCATGGTGCACCTGTCCGACATCAGCTGGGACCAGCGCGGCGAGGAAGCCATCCAGGACTTCCGAAAGGGCGATGTCGTCCAGGCGGTCGTCTCGGAGGTCGATGTCGAGCGCGAGCGCGTGTCGCTGTCGATCAAGGCGCTGGAGAATGACAGCTTCTCGGATGCGGTTGAGGGCGTGAAGCGCGGCTCGATCGTGACCTGCACTGTCACCGCGATCGAGGATGGCGGCATCGAGGTCGAGTATAACGGCATGAAGAGCTTCATCCGCCGCTCGGACCTGGCCCGCGACCGTGGCGACCAGCGCCCCGAACGCTTCGGCGTCGGCGACAAGGTTGATGCGCGTGTGACCAGCGTCGACAGCAAGACCCGCCGTCTTGGCCTGTCGATCAAGGCGCGCGAGATCGCCGAGGAGAAGGAAGCGGTCGAGCAGTTCGGCTCGTCGGACGCAGGCGCCAGCCTGGGCGACATTCTGGGCGCGGCACTCAAGGACCGCAACTGAGCGCAGCGATGCTTCGGCACGCAAATGGACCCCGGCAGCGATGCCGGGGTCGCTTGCGTTTATCAGGGGCTGTTTTTCTGTGTTTCTTCGACCGGGGATTCCGCCTATAGTCCCACGGCAAAATAAGCGGGCGCTTCAGGCCGGCAGTTAGCGGGGGTAACACTCATGATCCGATCGGAACTGATCCAGATCATCGCGGACGAGAATCCGCATCTCTATCAGCGTGATGTCGAACGGATCGTCAGCACAGTCTTTGGCGAGATCACCGAGGCGCTGGCGCGGGGCGAGCGTGTGGAACTGCGCGGCTTCGGGGCATTCTCGGTCAAGATGCGCGAGGCGCGTATCGGCCGCAACCCGCGCACTGGCGAGAGTGTCGAGGTCGAGGCCAAGGCCGTGCCTTTTTTCAAGACCGGTAAGCTCTTGCGCGACCGGTTGAACGGAGTGGAGGTCTGACCCCGCATGATGGGATATCTGCGTCTTGGTTTCGTGACACTGGTCACGGTTGTTCTGGTCACCATCGCGCTGGCCAACCGCGCGATGATCGAGGTGAAGCTTCTGCCCGATGCGCTGTCAGGGCTGTTGGGCTTCAACTTCAGTATCACGCTTCCATTGTTCATCGTTCTCGGGCTCGCGGTTGCGGCAGGTCTGCTTCTGGGCTTCGTGTGGGAGTGGTTCCGCGAGATGAGCTATCGTGCCGAGGCGGCGAAGCTCGCGCGGCAGAACAACGCCATGCGCGCCGAGCTTGACAAGGCGCGCAAGGTCGCGCCGTCCATGCACAAGGACGATGTGCGCGCGCTGGTCGAGACGGACTGACGCGCCCATGACGGGCCGAATTGCCGTCAAGATCTGCGGGCTGACCAGCCCGGAGGCCGTGGCCGATGCCGTGGCGGTCGGTGCGCGCTATCTGGGCTTCAACTTCGTGCCACCCTCGCCACGCGCCGTCCCGCATGCGCAGGCGCGCATGCTTGCGCTGTCGGTTCCCGCCGGGGTGGCGAAGGTCGGGCTGGTGGTCGATGCCGATGATGACGCGCTCGCCACGCTGCTGGATGCGGTGCCGCTGGACATGCTGCAACTCCATGGGCGCGAGAGCCCGGTGCGCGTGGCGGCAATCCGGTCGCGCTTCGGGCTGCCGGTGATCAAGGCCGTGGGGGTGGCAGGGCCGGAGGATCTGGCCGCGCTCGACGCGCAGGCAGCGGTGGCCGATCAGATCCTCGTCGATGCGAAACCGCCGCCCGATGCGGCGCTTCCGGGCGGCAACGGGCTGGCCTTTGACTGGCGGCTGATCGCGGGGCGGAGCTGGGACAAGCCGTGGCTGCTGGCGGGCGGGTTGACGCCCGAGACCGTGGTCGAGGCGATCCGCCTGACCGGGGCGCAGCAGGTCGATGTCGCCTCGGGCGTCGAGCGCGCGCCGGGCGTCAAGGACGCCGCGCGGATGGCCGCCTTCATGCAGGCGACCAGCGCCGTTTGACCCTTTGCCCGCGCGCCAGGGGCGCGAGAGCGCCCGCGAGCGGGTCGTGGGAGGGCGGGTGGGGACCCCGAGCGGGCGCTCCAGACCGCTCGGGGGCAACGCATCGGATGCGCGGGTGTCAGTCCATCGCGGGCATCACGGTCAGGTCGCGCAGTTCCACGTCCAGCCCGTCGATTTCCCAGGAATTCGTGATGCTGCCATCTTCCAGCGACACTGTGTGCAGCATCCCGTTCGCCGACAGCCAGCCAGTGTTCATGCCCTCGGCATCGGTGACGATATCAAAGGCGACCGGCCCTGCGATCTCGATCCCCAGATCGCCCCGCACCTCGTTGGTGCCGTCATTCGGGGCAGTCTGGACCAGCAGCGCGGCGCGGTCGGTGTCGATGTTGAACATCGTCGTCTCGGACGGGCTTCCGAAGGCATTTGAATAGGCGGTGGCGCCGACCATGGGCGTGCCCTCGGTGTCGTCACCGAAATGCAGGTCGCCATCGACCATGACCTCGCCGCTGGTCAGATTGATGCGGTGATTGGTGGTGCCCGACATGAACCGCAGCGCGTCCGGCACCGGGTTGATATCGACGATCACCGGCGCGCCGTCGGCGATCTCCATGCCTCGGTCCATCTGCGCCAGGATAGACCATTCCCCGGTTGCCGGATCGAGATCGACCACGGCGAAATCCTCGGTCACGGCGATAAGGCTGTTCGTTGCGGGGCGAAAGTCGATGCCGAGAATGCGGCCCTGGTAATCGGCGTCCTGCATCCCGGTTACCTGCCCGGTTTCAAGATCGATGGTGACCAGCGTATGGGCACCGGCAAGGCCGATAGCCGTATCGGACACCGCAGGGGCGGCGAGAATGCTCAGGCTGGTTGCGAGGATCAGTCGTTTCATTCGGTCAGTCTCCCTTTTGTCGCGTCGGGCCGCGCGTTGCGGCCAACACCAGAGGGAACGCAGGAGGGAGCGAGCAAGTTTCAGCACCCTGACGTCACGCTCGCGTGAGCGCCTCGGGCGGCAAGCACTGCTGCAGGTAGGGGTTACTGCGCTGCAATCGCGGCAGTACGCGCCGGGGCACCACAGCGCAACGACGTTGTGGGCGCATCGATGCGCAACAGCGCGTCTAACCCGGCATTGCTGTCCACGAGGTCGCTCAGATAGACCTCGTCCAGCGCGCTGTAGAAGGCTTCGACGGCGCGCGACAGATGCGGTCGCATCCCGCAATAGTCGCGCAACGGGCAGGTATTGTCGGCCGAAAAGCATTCGATGAAGGGCAGGCCCGACTCAAAAGTGCGGAACACCTGGCCCACGCTGATCGAACTGGCCGCGCGGGCGAGGTGAAACCCGCCATGCCGCCCGCGCAGGGTGGTGACGAACCCCTCTTGCGCCAACTGGTTGATAACCTGGGCGAGGTGATTCTCGGACGCGTTGATCGCGCGCGCAGCGTCGGTCTTGCGCACGATTCGCCCGTCATTGACGGCGCAGAACATCAGGGTACGCAGGGCGAGGTTGGTGCGGGTCGTCAGGCGCATGGCGCGGATCTCCGGGTCGGTTTCAGGGCCGGTCGGGGTATTTCATCTGTTTGTCCGACAACTTTAACACAGCGCGCTCCGGGTCGGGTTGATCCGGATCAAACCCGGTTTGCCCCGACTTGTCCTGTGCCGCTGCGCTGCTGGCAGTCGCGTTCGGAAAATTGATACAGATCAAAGAACGGAATAAATGAATATGCGATTGTACGCATATGTATACGTGTTGAGCCGCAAGGCGGATTGGGGGAGACATGGGTGATATCGACAAACTGATGGCCAGCCGCCGAGGCTTTCTCGGCCTTGCCGGTGCGGGCGGGGCCGCGCTTGCCCTTGGTGGTGCGCGGCAGGGTCAGGCAGCCCCGGTGCGTACCAACGCACGGATCCTCATCCTCGGCGCGGGCGCGGGGGGTGCGGCGATTGCCAACCGGCTGTCCGAGCGCCTCGATGGAGCCGAGATCACCGTGCTGGATGGACGCGCGCAGCACTGGTATCAGCCGGGCTTCACGTTGATCGCCGCCGGGCTGCGCGGGGCAGATTACGCGGTTTCCGCGACCGAGCGCTGGCTGCCGCGCGGGATCACCTTCATCAGCGAATACGCCGCCGAGCTGGACCCCGAGGCCAGTCGCGTCACCACCACTGGCGGGCAGCGGCTGGACTACGACTATCTGATCGTGGCCACGGGCCTCGTCCTCGACTGGGACGCGATCGAGGGGTTCGATCTGTCGATGGTCGGCCCCGAGACCGGCATCTCGGCGCACTACGCGAGCCCCGAGATGGCCGAGAAAAGCTGGCATGCGCTGGATCGGTTCACGGATGAGGGCGGCGTGGGCCTGTTCGGTCGCCCCGCGACCGAGATGAAATGCGCCGGCGCGCCCGTGAAGATCTGCTTTCTGGCCGAGGATATCGCGACCACCAAAGGCAATCGCGACCGCTGCGAGTTCGTCTATAACGCGCAGGCGCAGAACCTGTTTGGCGTGCCGGTGATCCATCACCGCGTCCGCCAGATCATGGATGAGCGCGACATCACCTACCGGTATGAGCATGTGCTCCGGGCCATCGATCCGGGTGCGAAGACCGCAACCTACGCCACCCCGAATGGCGATGTGACTGATCGCTGGGACTTCATCAATGTCGTGCCGCCGCAGCGCGCGCCGCAGGTGATCCGCGATTCGGGCCTCGCCTGGGCGGATCGCTGGACCGATCAGGGATGGATCGAGGTCGACACCCAGACCCTGCGCCATGCCCGCTACCCCAATGTCTTCGGAATCGGCGACATCAACGGCGTGCCCAAGGGCAAGACCGCAGCGAGCGTGAAATTCCACATCCCCGTTGTCGAGGATCACCTGGTTGCCGAGATCGCGGGGGCCGAAGGCACCCGGCTCTATGACGGCTACACCTCCTGCCCGCTGATCACGCGGGTCGGGCGCGCGATGCTGGTCGAGTTCGACTATCAGGACAATCTGACCCCGTCCTTTCCCGGCCTGATCGCGCCGCTGGAGGAGTTGTGGATTTCCTGGCTGATGAAGGAAGTCGCGCTGAAGGCCACCTATAACGCGATGCTGCGCGGGCGCGCCTGATCTGGACCGGGGCCGGGGCTGCCGCCCCCTCCCCCGCGAGTATTTCGGGCAAGAAGATGGCCCTGTGAAAGGATGGAGTGATGGAAGAATTCAGCCTGATGACAATTCTGGCCGTGTTCGAGGAAATGTTCGGGCGCGGGCTGTTCTGGGCGATGGTGGCTTTGGCGGTCGCGATCACGCTGGCCTGGGTCTATGTGCTGGTGCGCGACAGGTCGCTGTCGATGCGGAAATTCCTGCTGGCGCAGCTTTCGATGCCAGTCGGCGGAGTTGCCGCCGTGTGGTTCGTGCTGGTGATGACCAATTCGAGCCTGCGCGATCTGGGCGGGCCGATCGACGGGATCGTGCTGCTGGGCGTGTTCGCCGCCGGGGCGGTGGGCTTCGCGATCCTCGTCTATGTGGTGCAATCCTTGTTGCGGGGGCGACCGGCCGACAGTTGAGGCCCCCCGCATCGCTGGCCGCCGCCCCTCCCTGCGTGCGGCCTGCGCTGCCCGCGCCCGACCCGCCCGGGCGCGGGCAGCGGTGTTTTCGGGGCTTGGCAGCGGCGGCACAGGGGCGTAGGGTGCGCTCATGAATGGCTTGACCCGCATTATTTGCTGCTGCATTTGCCGCTGAGTTTCTCGGCGGCGGGTTTCTTGAGGTCATGTCAGGTCTGATCACCCCTGCCGCCGGGCCCCGGCCCGAGAGGATGGCATGAGTTTGATCCGCCTGCACAACACTGCCACGCGCCGCAAGGAAGAGTTCACCCCCCTCGATCCGGGGAACGTGCGGATGTATGTCTGCGGGCCGACCGTCTATGACCGCGCTCACTTAGGCAATGCGCGGCCCGTGGTGGTGTTCGATGTGCTCTATCGGCTGCTGCGCCACCTCTACGGCGCGGAGGCTGTCACCTATGTGCGTAACTTCACCGATGTCGATGACAAGATCAACGCCCGCGCGCGCGAGATGCAGGCGGCGGGGGACGGTCGGGACCTCAACACGATCATCCGCGCGCTGACGGATGAGACGATCGGCTGGTATCACGCCGACATG
>PXES01000252.1 GCA_003564655.1 Paracoccaceae bacterium | reverse complement strand
TCGCTCGGCCCGGCGCTGTTTCGCATGAACGCCGTGCTCTCGGCGCAGGAGGTCAGCTTCGAGGACGCCCGCGAGCAGTTGCGCGAGGAACAGCTTGCCGACATGGCGCGCCGCGCGCTGGCCGATGATCTGGACCTGTTCGAGGACCTGCTGGCCGGTGGGGCCTCGCTGCGCGAGCTGACGGACGAGACCGATATGGAATATGGCGAGATCGACTGGCGCCCCGACACGCGCGCGGGCATCGCCGCCTACGAGTCCTTCCGCGAGGCGGCGCGCAGCTTGCAGGCGGGTGATTTCCCCGAGCTGGAGGCGCTCGAGGATGGCGGGCTTTTCGCGCTCGACTATCTCGACACGCTGCCCCCTGCGCCGCAACCGCTGGACGAGATCCGCGAGCAGGTCGCCGCCGACTGGGAAAACGCGCAGATCCGCGCGCGCCTGCGCGAGGTCGCCGAGGCGTTGCAGGACGGCAGCGAGCCGCCCGCGATCGGCGCCATGCCAGTGCGCTTCGAGGGGATCACCCGTAATGACAGCCTGCCCGATCTGCCCGGCGCGGTGGTCGATGCGGCCTTCGAGATGGAGCCGGGCGAGACCCGCATCATCGCGGATGACACGCAGGTACATGTGGTCGAGTTGCATGCCGTCGCCAGCCCCGACCCGCTGATGGAAGAGGTGAGCGAGCTGCGCGAGGCGATCGAGCGCCAGATCGAACAGAGCATCGCGCAGGATCTCTTCGGCTACTTCGCCGCCAGCCTGCGCGAGCGCACCTCGATCCAGCTTGACCAGCGGGTGATCGACGCCGTGCAGGCGAATTTCTGAGGTCCGCACATGGCCAGCCTGACCCCCGATTTCGCCGCCTTCGAGGCGGGCTGGGCGCGCGGCGAGAACCAGCTTGTCCATGTCCGGCTGGCCGCCGATCTCGACACGCCGGTTTCGCTCTATCTCAAGCTGGCGGGGGGCACGCGCGACAGCTTCATCCTCGAATCGGTGACCGGGGGCGAGGTGCGCGGACGCTATTCGATCATCGGCATGAAACCCGATCTGATCTGGGACTGTCACGGCACCACCAGCCGCATCAACCGCGCGGCGCGCTTCGACCCCGAAGGCTGGGAAGTGCTGGACGGGCCGCCGCTCGAGACGCTGCGCGCGCTGCTGGCCGAAAGCCGCATCACCATGCCCGAGGGGCTGCCCGCCGCGTCGGCGGGGCTGTTCGGCTATCTGGGCTATGACATGATCCGGCTGGTGGAACACCTGCCCGATATCAATCCCGACCCCATCGGCGTGCCCGATGCGATGATGCTGCGCCCCTCGGTCGTCGCCGTGCTCGACGGGGTGAAGGGCGAAGTGATCGTCGTGGCGCCCGCCTGGGTGGCCTCGGGGCTATCTGCCCGCGCGGCCTATGCACAGGCCGCCGAGCGGGTGATGGACGCAGTGCGCGATCTGGAGCGCGCCGTGCCGCAGGCCCCGCGCACGCTGGCAGGCGCCGAGGTGCCGGGCACTGAGCCGGTGTCGAATTTCGCCAAGCCCGATTATCTGTCAGCAGTGGCGCGGGCGAAAGACTACATCACGGCGGGCGACATCTTTCAGGTCGTCCCCTCGCAGCGCTGGTCGCAGCCCTTCCGCCTGCCGCCCTTCGCGCTCTACCGCTCGCTGCGCCGCACCAACCCGTCGCCCTTCATGTTCTATTTTGACTTCGCGGCCGCCGGGGGGCCGTTCCAGATCATCGGCGCGAGCCCCGAAATCCTCGTGCGGTTGCGCGACGGCGAGGTGACGATCCGCCCCATCGCCGGCACCCGCCCGCGCGGCGCCACGCCCGAGGAAGACCGCGCCCATGAGGCCGACCTTCTGGCCGACGAGAAAGAGCTGGCCGAGCATCTGATGCTGCTGGATCTGGGGCGCAACGATGTGGGCCGTGTCGCCCGGATCGGCACGGTCCGCCCGACCGAGGAATTCGTGATCGAGCGCTACAGCCATGTGATGCATATCGTCTCGAATGTGGTGGGCGAGCTGGCCGAGGGCGAGGACGCGCTGTCGGCGCTGCTGGCGGGGTTGCCCGCGGGCACCGTCTCGGGCGCGCCCAAGGTGCGCGCCATGCAGATCATCGACGAGCTGGAGCCCGAGAAGCGCGGCGTCTATGGCGGTGGTGCCGGGTATTTCGCAGCCAATGGCGAGATGGACATGTGCATCTGCCTGCGCACTGCGGTGCTGAAGGACGAGACCCTGTATATCCAGGCAGGCGGCGGGGTGGTGCATGACAGCGACCCCGAGGCCGAGTATCTCGAGACCGTCAACAAGTCGCGCGCGCTGCGCCGCGCGGCCGCCGATGCGGGGCGCTTCGCGGGCGGCAATGGCTGAGCGCGGCGGGGCAGAAAGCGCCCGCTCGGGGTCCCCGCCCAACCGCCCATGACCCGCTCGCGGGCGCTTGCCGCGGCCTGCGGCCGCAGCTGGGCGGCACGTTCCGGCATTGTCAGCGCCCTGCACGTGCCCCATATCTGACCCATGCTCAAATTTCTGCCGTTCCTTCTTCTGCTGCTCTACGGGCTGGTGATGTACTGGTTCTCATCCTGGCGCACGCGGCAGGAGCTGGACCAGCGTTCCTCGCCGCTGGCCGATGCGCGGCTGCGCAAGGTGACCGACCGGTTTGCCGCGGCCGTTGGTGTCGACCGGATCCTGGTGCATATCTACGAGATCGAGCCGGTGAACGGCCTCGCCGCGCCCGACGGTCGCATCTTCATCACCCGCGGCTTCTACAACAAGTATCGGCAGGGCGAGGTCACGGCCGAGGAGATGGCCTCGGTCATCGCGCATGAGCTGGGCCATGTGGCACTCGGGCATACCCGCAAGCGGATGATCGATTTCTCGGGCACCAATGCGATCCGCATGGCGCTGGCGACGATCTTCAACCGGTTCCTGCCGGGTCTGGGGGTGATCGTGGCGAATTTCATCACCTCGCTTCTGATGGCCCGGCTGAGCCGCGATGACGAGTATGAGGCGGATGCCTATGCCTCGGCGCTGCTGGTCAAGGCGGGGATCGGCACGGCACCGCAGAAATCGCTGTTCCGCAAGCTCGACAAGCTGGTGGGAATGGGCGGCGGCACCCCCGCCTGGCTGATGAGCCACCCCAAGAGCGAAGAGCGCATCCGCGCGATCGAGGAGAACGAGGCCCGCTGGCGTCTTTCGCCCGAAGCCTGAGTGTCGCCCCCGCCCGGCCACTGGCCGGGCAGCGCCCGCGAGCGGGTCATGGGCGGGTGGGTGGGGACCCCGAGCGGGCGCTTTTCCCCCGGCCGAAAAAAAGCCCCGCCACAAGGGCGGGGTCAGTGGGCATCCCGGCGGGTAACACAGGACACCGGCGGTAACCTTTCGGCTATTGCTCCATCTCGGCTCGCACCTGCTGGCGCAGCACGTCGATGGGAACCAGTTTGCCGTCGCGCTTGAACTGCCAGTAGGTCCAGCCATTGCAGGACGGCGCATTCTCCAGCGCGGCCCCGACCTGGTGGATCGAACCGCGATGCTCGGCGCTGACCAGCGAGCCGTCAACGCGCACCTTCGCGGCCTGCCCGCGGGGCCCGACCAGCACCTCGCCGGGGCGCAACAGCCCGCGCTCGACCAGCGACCCGAAGGCGACGCGCGGCGCGGCGCGTTTCGACGCCGTGGTCTCCAGCGCCAGCGCCTCGAGCGGGCGCACCTGCCCGAGCCGTTTCAAAGCCACCTCGCGATAGGATGCCTCGCGCTCGATGCCGATATAGCGCCGACCGAGCTGTTTCGCGACGGCCCCGGTCGTGCCAGTGCCGAAGAACGGGTCGAGCACCACATCGCCGGGATTGGTGGTGCCCACAAGCACACGGTGCAGCAGCGCCTCGGGCTTCTGCGTCGGGTGCGCCTTGTCGCCTGCCGCATCCTTCAGCCGCTCATGCCCCGAACAGATCGGCAGCACCCAGTCCGAGCGCATCTGAAGCCCTTCGTTCAGCGCCTTCAGCGCCTCGTAGTTGAAGGTGTAGCGCGCGCCTTCGGATTTCGAGGCCCAGATCAGCGTCTCATGCGCATTGGTCAGCCGCTTGCCGCGGAAATTCGGCATCGGGTTGGACTTGCGCCAGACAACGTCATTCAACAGCCAGAACCCGAGATCCTGCAGGCTGGCCCCCACGCGGTAGATATTGTGATACGACCCGATGACCCAGATCGCGCCCGCGGGCTTCAGCAGGCGGCGCGCCGCGGCGAGCCAGGCGCGAGTGAACTGATCATAGGCGGCCAGGCTGTCGAACTGGTCCCAGGCATCATCCACCGCATCGACGCGGCTGCTGTCGGGACGGTGCAGATCACCGCGCAGTTGCAGGTTATAGGGTGGGTCCGCGAAGATCAGATCGACGCTCGCCGCCGGAAGCGCCTGCATCACCTCGATGCAGTCCCCTGCGAGAATCTGATCGAGAGGCAGCATATCTGCCCCCTCTGCCGCTACTGTCTTGCTCATGCCTGCCTCGAGAAACCGCGTTTGCCGCGTGTCATTGGGGACAAGATGAATCACGACTGATTCGGCGTCAATTCCGAAATGACCCGACGGGTTGGGCGCGGCCACCGACTGTCAGGGTGCACGCAAGATATTGCGGATCGGGGCGAAAGACCGCCTATGTTCTGGGGTGATGCCCAGATCTGCTATGGCATTTTTGTGACGCTTTGTCGGGTAGCCCGCATTCTCCTCCCAGCCATAGCCGGGGGGGCGGCGCGCCAGATCGGCCATCAGGCGATCGCGTGTTACCTTGGCGATGATCGAGGCGGCCGCGATCGAGAGCACCTGCGCGTCGCCCCGGACCACGGCCTCGGCGCGGCAGGGCAGCGCGGGTGGCAGGCGGTTGCCGTCGATCAGCAGATGGTCGGGCGCCACCCGCAGCGCGGCAATGGCGCGGGTCATGGCGAGGTAAGTCGCCTGCAGGATGTTGAGCGCGTCGATCTCGGCGGGGCTGGCATGGCCGATGCCGACATCGCCATGCGCCGTGATCTCGGCGACAGCCCGCGCGCGGGCCGCAGCACTCAGACGCTTGGAATCGCGCAGCCCCGCAGGCAGCGCAGCGGGGTCGAGCCAGACAGCCGCGGCCGTCACCGGCCCCGCCAGCGGGCCGCGCCCGACCTCGTCGACCCCGACGATGCGACGCGCGCCTGCCTGCGCGGCGCGGGTCTCATACTGGTAGTCGGGCGTCCCGGGCATGGCCCGTCATGCCCTGTGCGCAGGACAGGGGCAACCCCGCGCGGGCGGCCGGCAAACGCGGGCTGGGTCGGATCGGGCGATGCGATGGCGGGCCCGCCTCGGGGGCCGCGTGATCCCCCGGAGGCGGGGCGAAAGCGCCCGCGGGCCGTGCAAGGGCGGGCGGGTGGGCACGGCCCGAGGGCGCTTTCGCGCGGGCGCGGGATCAGCGAAACCCATGCTGGCGCAGGCAGTGCGCGCTGTAGAGCCGCCCGTCCGACTGGCGCACCTGGCAGGTCTGCGGCAGATCGCGCACCCGTGCCCGCTGCAGACAGCCGCTGCGATAGCCCCAATGCTGCTGCCCGCGATAGCTGTAGCGCGTGCGGCAGTGGTCGGGCAGATGTTTCGCATGGCCGTGACCGTGACCGCGTGCGCGGGGCTGGTGATGGCCGGAATAGGTCCGCTCGAGGCATTGCGCGCGATAGACCCCGCGCTGGCCGCGATTGGTGCGGACGACCTCGTGACAGCGTTGCGGCAGGTTGCGCAGCCCGGCCTGGTGCAGGCAACGGGCGTTGTAGACCGCGACATGGCGGCCATGTATGCCGAGCGTCTCGCGGCAATGGGGCGGCAGACCCTTGGTCTGCTGTTGCGGCGACGACCCGCTCGACCGGGTAGCGGAATGCACGATGATGGCCACGGCCGTCGCGCCGAGCAGCAGGCGCAACAGATCGTCCGAGGCGCGCGCGGGGCTTGGAGCCACGACCAGCGCGCTCACGGCAAGGGCCGTCGCGGCGATCAGGCCGGTCAGCCGGTTGGGCGGGCGAAGGGCAAGGGAGGGCATGGGGCAATCCTTTCATGGCAGCGGATGTGATCGTGCCATGCTGCGCCCGGCGTGCCATGCCGGGCAATAACGCCCCGCTGCTATCCGATAACAGCCCTCGCGCCCCCCGGCGCGCCCCGGCGATATTGCATAACCCGGGGCCGGGTGTCAGTTTTGACGCCATGAAAAGAACGCTCATGCTCACCGTGCTCTTGCTCGGGATGGCGCTTGCGGGGCAAGCCTCGGCCCAGTGTTTCGCGGATTACAAGGCCAAGCAGGACAACCCGCTGCGGCTGCAATACGGGATCGTTGAACTGCCTGCCGAGGCCTGTGGCTCGCCGCAGGCGGCGGCGGATTATGCGGCGGCCGTGATCGCACGGTCGGGCTGGACGCTGCTGCAGATCGAGTCCATCTTCGATGCGTCCGAATTCCAGCGCAGGAGCGGCCATGCCGGCGCCATCCATCGCCGCCAGTGACCTGTCGCGGCTGGGCAGCCGCGCCGTGGTCTGGGGCATCGTGGCCATCGTCACGGTGCTGACGCTGACAGCAGTGCTGCTGTTTCTCAACCTGCCCGATGCGGGCGCCTTCAACGCCCGGGTCGAGCGGGTCTTTGTCGAGAATGCCGACCTGACCGGCCAGGCCGAGATCCGGCTGCTGGAGATCCTTGCCCAGTCGGGCACGGCGTTTTCCGAGACGCTGGTCTCCTACCGGGTGGTGATCTTCGTGTTGCTGGTGTTCGCCACGGGGCTGCTGGTCACTTCCTTCGTCATGATCGTGCTGCTGATCACGCTCAACCGGCGGCTGGCGATGGTCGAGAAGCAGGGATTGCAGGTTTCGCAGCTGGTCATCGACCGGGCCACCAATGCAGTTGCGATCAACGACATGGAGTTCCGACTGACCCCCGCAGCGGTCGAGACGCTGGCCGTGCTGGCCGAGGCGCGCATCGATGACGAGGTGCTGACGGGGGCGGCCATCGAGGCGGGGATCTCGGGGCGCAACGAGGCCGAATGTGACGAGGCGGCGGGCGCCACACGCATCAAGCGGCTGCGCGATACGCTGGGCAATCAGCTGATCAGCGAGGTGCTGGTCAAGAACATCGCCCGGCAGGGCTACATGCTGGCCATCGACAGCAAGGTGATCTCGCTGCGCTGAGCCGCTGCGATGCGTGTTCCGGCAGGTCGGATCGAGTATTTTCAGCAAGAAAATGAACAGTCTGGAAAGGCTTTGCCCAAGGGACGGTCAGAGAATTCATGGCATGGCGGGTCGCGCGGCGCAGTGCTAGGCTGCCTGGATACGCGATCACGACCGGAGCGCCCCCCTTTGCCCGCATGTCCCCGATGAGCCCTGCAACCCGCCCCCTGCGCCGCGCCGTGTCAGCGGCCTATGATGCGCTGGCCGCCGAGGATGACGGGCGCGTTTGCCGCGACATCCCCGACAGCGCCTGCCGCGCGGAGCCGCAGAACTTTCTGCGCCACGCAACGGCGCTGGGGCTGAGCAAATCCGCCGACGGGCTGGCCGATCCCAAGCTGGTCCTCGCATGGCTGATGACGCATCTGGGCGCGCCTGCGGCGATGATCGGCCTTCTGGTGCCGCTGCGCGAGGCGGGCGCCCTGGTGCCGCAACTCTTCATCGCCGCGCGCATCCGGGCATTGGCGCGGCGCAAATGGGTCTGGGCGGGCGCGGCGATGGGCCAGGCGGCGGGGGCCGCGCTGATCTTCCTTGCCGCGCTGACGCTGACCGGCGCGGCGGCGGGGGCGCTGATCCTGGCCGGGCTGGCACTGCTGGCGCTGTCACGCGCCGCCGCCTCGGTCGCCTACAAGGACGTGCTGGGCAAGACGGTGGACAAGGGCCAGCGCGGCACGGTGACCGGGGTGGCGGGCACATGGTCGGCGCTGGTGGTGATCGCCTTCGCACTGGTGCTGATCCTGTTCGCCGATTCGCGCGACATCGTGGTGCTGGGCGCTCTGGCGCTGGCGGCTGCCGCCTGGGCGCTGGCGGGGCTTGTCTTCTCGGGGATGGTCGAGGAGGCGGGCGCGACCGGGGGCGGGGCCAATGGCTGGCAGGCTGCCATCGGCAATCTGCGCTACCTGCGCGAGGATCGCGACCTCGCGCGCTTCATCATCGCGCGCGGGCTGCTGACCGCGACCGCGCTGGCGCCGCCATGGCTGGTGGTGCTGGCCTCGGGGGCGGCGGGGGCGACACTGGAAGGCCTGGGCGCGCTGGTGCTGGCCTCGTCGCTGGCCGCGCTGGTGTCGAGCTATGTCTGGGGGCGGCTGGCCGACCGCTCGTCGCGGCAGGTGCTGATCGCCACGGGCCTGGCCGGGTCGGCGGCGATGGCGCTTGCCGTGGGCCTCAATGCGGCGGGGCTGGCGGGCGCGCCTTGGGCGATGCCGCTGGCGCTCTTCGGGCTGATGGTGGCGCATCAGGGGGTGCGGCTGGGGCGGTCCACCTATCTGGTCGACATGGCCCCGCCCGACCGGCGCGCGACCTATACGGCGATTTCCAACACGGCGATCGGAGC
>PXES01000171.1 GCA_003564655.1 Paracoccaceae bacterium | reverse complement strand
ACCTGGGGCGAAAGCCACGGCCCCGCGCTGGGCGCCACAGTGGATGGCTGCCCGCCCGGGGTGGCGCTGTCGGAAGATCGTATCCAGCACTGGCTCGACCGCCGCAAACCGGGGCAGAACCGCTACACCACCCAGCGCCGCGAGCCCGACGCGGTCGAGATCCTCTCGGGCGTTTATGAAGGGCAGACCACGGGCACGCCGATCCAGCTGATGATCCGCAACACCGACCAGCGGTCCAAGGATTACGGCAACATCGCCGACACGTTTCGTCCCGGCCATGCCGACATCACCTATTTCCAGAAATACGGGCTGCGTGATCCGCGCGGCGGGGGGCGGTCCTCTGCGCGCGAGACAGCGGCGCGGGTGGCGGCCGGGGGCGTCGCGCGGGCGGCGCTGAGCGCGCTTCTGCCCGATCTGAGGATCACCGGCTATATGGTCCAGATGGGTCCGCACCATATCGACCGTGCGCGCTTCGATGCGGCCGAGATCGAGCGCAACCCCTTCTGGGTGCCCGATGCGCAGGCCGCCGAGGACTGGGCGACCGCGCTCGACCAGCTCCGCAAGCAGGGCAACTCTGTGGGCGCGATGATCGAGGTCACCGCCGCAGGCGTCCCGGCGGGGCTTGGTGCCCCGATCTATGCCAAACTCGACACCGACCTCGCGACCGCGATGATGTCCATCAACGCGGTCAAGGGCGTCGAGATCGGCGCCGGATTGGCCGCCGCCGGGTTGACCGGGACCGAGAACGCCGACGAAATCGATATGTCCGAGAGCGGCCCCGCCTACCGCAGCAACCAGGCGGGCGGCATCCTGGGCGGCATTTCCACCGGGCAGGAGATCGTCGTCCGCTTCGCGGTCAAGCCCACCTCGTCGATCACCACGCCGCGCGCCTCGATTCTGCGTGACGGCACGCCTACCGAGGTTGTGACCAAGGGTCGCCATGACCCCTGCGTCGGCATCCGCGCCGTGCCGGTGGCCGAGGCCATGATGGCCTGCGTGCTGCTCGACCATCTGCTGTTGCACCGCGCCCAGACCGGCGCCACGGGCCCGCTGGGCAGGATCGGTTCCTGATACCGCTTCGGGCCGATCGGCCACAGTGAAGGGCCGTCGCACGCGACCCGAAAGCGCCCTCGGGCCGTGCCCACCCCCCCATCCTTGCACGCGCGACGAGGATGCTTTCGGGTCTTGCCACGTTGCGGGCAGGGCAGGGCGGATGGCCGCACAACGCGAGAGGGAGAGGGCCGCAGGCGTGCTTCACGCCAGCATCCAGAGTCGCCCCCGACTACTACGCGGGTTCATCGTTGCGAAAACAATATGGGGGCCGCCAGTGTCGCGCGTCGGTCCGAGTGACAGTGGCGACGCCTGGGGCAGGGCACGATGCCGCTTGCGTCCGCGCTTGTCGCAGGCTCAGCGCGCCTCGGCCACCACGCGCGCGACCAACGCCTGCATCCATTCGGCCAGCGCTGGGTCGGGGACCGGGGTCCGGCCCAGCACCAGCGGCACGCCCGACGGATCGCGGTCATAAATCACCGCGTAATGCGCCAGCGCGATCAGATAGGCGCCCAGATCGTTCACATGGATCTCGTCACGAAAGATGTCGCGAATGTCGCTCAGCCCGGGCGCCTCTCCCGCCTCGACCGCGTCGAGCAGGGCCAGCATGATCTGCGGGCCGGGCACCATGCGCAAGGGCGGCATGCCGGCGGGACGATTGGCATCGACATGGGCGTGGATTTCGGCCCAGCGCGCGGCCTCGCGCTCTAGCCGGGTGCGGAAATCGACCCCTTCGCGACCCTCTATATCCGCGGCCTCCGGCCCGGTCACCCAGCTTGTCCAGCTGGCATAGAGCACGGTTTCGGCCCCATTCTCCCAGGCGTGGCGCGTCCATTTCAGGGCGACTTCGGGCGAGCGGTGATAGGTCATCGTCCCCAGCAGCGGTACCCGCTCGGTCAGGACCAGCAAGTCGTAGTCGGCGATATCATGGCGCGCATCGACGGGGTGCCCGCGATGGTTCCAGCGCCAGTCCATCGGGCTGCCGGGAATGGTCGAGCGGTCGATCACTGCGCTCCGCCCGCCGGTGGAACGCACCATGGGCAGCAGCATGTCGGGGATCGGGTCGGTGAGCGAATGCCCCGACATCACGACCCGCGCGTCGAGCGGTGTCTCGGCAACCGCGCTGCCCGCGGCGAA
Organism: Paracoccaceae bacterium; assembly: GCA_003564655.1. GTDB lineage: Bacteria > Pseudomonadota > Alphaproteobacteria > Rhodobacterales > Rhodobacteraceae > Roseinatronobacter. The sequence goes on along the minus strand of PXES01000171.1, from coordinate 6,366 downwards.
ACACAGTGCACAGAGCCAGATGCGCACCCCGATCATCCGCGCCGCCCTTCGAGATGTTTGCGCAGTTTCGAGGGGGCGGCCTTCTTGCGGCCCTTGTAGGGGTTCTTCTCGCCCTGGCTGCGCAGGAAGACCCGGATCGGTGTGCCGGGCATGTCGAACGCCTCGCGCAGCCCGTTTACCAGATAGCGCGTATAGGCGGCGGGCAGTTCCTCGGGATTCGAACACATCACCACGAAACCGGGGGGGCGGGTCTTGGCCTGGGTCATGTAGCGCAGCCGGATGCGGCGCCCGCCCGGCGCCGGGGGCGGGTGCGCCTCGATCATCGCGGCCAGCCACTGGTTGAGCTTGGCGGTCGGCACGCGGCGGTTCCAGACCTCATGCGCGCGCAGCACCGCCGCGTGCAGCCGGTCGAGCCCCTTGCCCGACTTCGCCGAAACCGTCACCAGGGGCGCGCCGCGCAGTTGCGGCAAGAGCTTCTCGAAACCCGCGCGCAGCGCGCGCAGCTTCTCCTGCTTGTCGTCTTCCAGATCCCACTTGTTGACCGCGATCACCACGGCGCGGCCCTCTGTCTCGGCGAAGTCGGCGATGCGCAGGTCCTGCTGCTCGAAGGGGATCGCGGCGTCGAGCAGCACGACCACCACCTCGGCGAAGCGCACCGCGCGCAGCCCGTCGGCGACCGAGAGCTTCTCGACCTTGTCCACCACGCGGGCCTTCTTGCGCATGCCGGCGGTGTCGAAGATCCGCAGCGGCGTGCCATGCCAGGTCGTGCGTACCGAGATCGAGTCGCGGGTGATCCCGGCCTCGGGGCCGGTCAGCAGGCGGTCCTCGCCGATGATGCGGTTGATCAACGTCGATTTCCCGGCATTGGGCCGACCGATCACGGCGATCTGCAAGGGTCGCGCGGTCGTGGGGGCGAAATCGCCGTCGCCCTCTGGGTCGACATCGACCTCTACCTCGGGGGCATCGGCCGCGCTGCGTTCGGCAAAGCCTTCGGCGATCGGGCGCAGCAGGTGATAGAGTTCGTCCATCCCCTCGCCATGCTCGGCCGACAGCCGCACCGGCTCGCCCAGCCCCAGCGCATAGGCGTCCAGCACACCGGCCTCGGCCGCGCGGCCCTCGACCTTGTTCGCGCCAAGGATCACGTGATCGGCGCGCTTGCGCAGCAACTCGGCCAACCCTTCGTCGAGCGGCGTGACCCCGGCACGGGCATCGACGAGGAACAGACAGATATCGGCCATGTCGACGGCGCGCTCGGTCAGGCGGCGCATCCGGCCCTGCAGGCTGTCATCCGTCGCCTCTTCCAGCCCCGCCGTGTCGATCACCGTAAAGCGCAGATCGCCCAGCCGCGCGTCGCCCTCGCGCAGGTCGCGGGTGACGCCGGGCTGGTCATCGACCAATGCCAGCCGCTTGCCAACCAGCCGGTTGAACAGTGTCGATTTGCCGACATTGGGGCGCCCGACAATGGCCAGGGTGAAACTCATGCCTGCTGCTTCCTTTCGACCGCAAACACGGACCCTGGGCCCTGCGCCGTGCCAACCCCTGCGCGCTCAGCGAAAGGCGGTCAACTGCCCGTCGCGCGAAACCACATAGAGCGTGCCGTTCACCACGATGGGGCTGATCGCCGCGCCCGAGCGCAACTCCACCTCGCCCACCGCCTCGCCCGAGGTCGGATCGAAGCTGCGCAATGCCCCGTCGCCCGAGCCGACGATTAGCCGCCCGCCCGCCAGAACCGGGCCGTAATGCGGGAAGATCTCCGCCCGGCGGCGTTCGCGCGTCTGCGTGAACAGCGGCAGTTCGGCGTCCCAGATGAACTCACCCGTTCCGGCATCCAGCCGCACGAGGCGGTTGCGGTCCGACATAAGGAACACTGATCCACCCGCGGGCCAGACCGGGCCATAGGCAGCCTCGTCCGCGGTCCAGATCGGGCGGCCCGTGCTGCGGTCAAGGGCCATCACCCGGCCCGACTGGTTGCCGACATATATGGTGTCGCCCTGCACCACGGGATCGCCTGTCACATCGGTCACAGAGGCATAGGCGACCCCAATCCGGGTGCCCGCCACGGCCCGGCGCCATCTGATCTGGCCGGTGTCGCGGCGGGCGGCGATCAATTCGCCCGCGGGCGTCGGAAACAGCACCATGTCGCCCGCCACTGCGGGCGCCGCACCGCCAACCATCGAGGAGGGGGAGGGCGCGCCCGAAAGCTGCCAGTCGATCTGGCCCGTTGCCGCGTCGAGCGCCCAGCCCGTGCTGTCGCTCGCCACGACATAGACATGCGACCCCGCAACCGTCGGCGCCGCCGACAGCGCCGCGTCGAAACGCTTGTCCCAGATCACCTCGCCCGAGCGCGGGTCGAGTGCGTGCATGGTGGCAAAGGCCGACGTGACATAAAGCCTGCCATCGGCAATCGCGAGTCCGCCGCCAGAGGCTGCGTCGGGATTGCGCGTGTTGGCAGGCGTCAGGTCGCGCGTCCAGACAACTTCGCCGCTGGTGTTGACGGCACTCACCCGTGCGCGGCTGTCCAGCGTGTAGATCAGCCCGCCGCTCGAGACCGGCTCGGCGGTGATGCGGTGGCGCCGCCCGTCGCCCTGTCCGATGGAGACCGACCACATCTGCTGGAGGCTGCCGTCGAGCGCGGGATGTGCCAGCCGGGTCGACGCTGCGCCGAGTCGGTGGGTCCATTCCGCGTTAAGCGATGTCGCGGGCAGCGAAATCGGCGCCGCACGGCTGACCGGCGCGTCCGCCGCATCCTCGGAGAATGGCGCGCGAAGGGGAAAGCGCTCCCCCTCGAGGATGAATTCGCGGTTACAGGCGGCCAGCGCGCCGGTCAGCGCACATAGCGTCACGCAGGTCCAAAGTTTCACTACCAGCTCCTGTCGCTATCGCCCTTGATCGCCCCTGTGCCGCCGGACCCACGCGAGTCCCGCACGCGTCTGTCCCGCACCGAAACCCTTACCGTGACGGGACGTCTCCGCCAAGTGCCACCAGCAGTTGCGACGCGCGGCGGCGCAGGCTGTCGGTGACATCGGATTGTGACAGCAAGTCCGTCAGGATTTCAATGGCTGTTTCCGTGTTGCCCTGTTCCAGTTGCAACAGTGCCGACTGTTCGAGGGCCAGCGGGCGCAGGGGCTGGCCCGGCTGCGACAGCCCCTCGACCGTGGCCTGACGCTCGGCCATCGGAAGGGCCGCGCCGCCCGCGATCACGCGTTGGAGTGCGGCAAGCTGGCGATACGCCTCGGGCAGGTCGGCGTCATTGGCGGCAGCGTCCAGCGCGGCCAGCGCTGCCGGGCGGTCGCTGGCCAGCAATTCGCCGGCGCTGAGCAGGTCCAGCATCCCGCGTTGCGCGCCGGTCGTCTCGATCCCGGCCAAGGCGCGCACCCGGTCGGCCGTGGCGTCGTTTTCCAGTGCCGCAAGAACCGCATCGCCAAAGGCTTCGGCGCTGGCGCGTTCACTGGCCTTGCGCCATTCGTTCCAGGCCGCGCCGCCCACGATCAGCACCACCAGAAGCACCGCGATCCAGCCGTAACGGCGCAGATAGCCCATCATCCGGTCGCGGCGAAGTTCTTCCGTCACCTCGTTGATGAAACTGTCGGGATTGCTCACAAGGCCACCTCGTTGCGAATGCGCGCTCTGTTTGCCCCAAACTCTGCAGAAAGCCAACCCCATCGGCGCCGATTCGCGGATCAGGGGGTTGCAAACCGCCGATGTAAATGAAATAAACATTTGCTTGATTTTCTGCGACTGCAAAGTAATCTGAACTGGTCAGTTCAGCGTAGAAGCGTTATCTGAGACAAGCCCCGCCAGCCGAGAGTTGCCCGATGCGGATATTTCCCCTTGTGACGGCCCTGACCGTGATGGCGGTCATGTACCTGATGATCATGGAACGCGACGCCGTGTTCCGCTTTGCGGGCGTCTCGGCCGCCGAGACCGAACTCACCGAAGAGGCCGAGGAGCCCGAGGCACCGCGCGTTCGCGTCGTGGGGCTGCGTTCGGTCGCCGAGCCGGTGCCCAGCAGCGTGGTCCTGCGCGGCCGGACCGAGGCGATGCGTCAGGTCGAGGTGCGCTCGGAAACCTCGGGGCTTGTCGTGTCCGATCCGATCCGCCGCGGCGCCAGTGTAAGTGCGGGCGATCCGCTGTGCGAGGTGGCGCCGGGCGTGCGCAAGGCCGCGCTGGACGAAGCACAGGCGCAGCTTGCCGAGGCCGAGATCGCCCTGCGCGCGGCCGAAGGGCTGTCCGAGGGTGGCTTCGCCTCGGAAACCCGTGTTGCCAATGCCCGCGCCGCGCGCCTGTCGGCGCAGGCCGCCGTGGACCGCGCAGTCGAGGAGGTGGCGCGGCTGGTCATGCACGCGCCTTTCGACGGTATGCTGGAAACCGACACGGCCGAACTGGGCAGCCTGCTGCAACCCGGCGGGCTGTGCGCCACGCTGATCCAGCTCGACCCGATCAAGCTGGTGGGCTTCGCGACCGAAGCGCAGGTCGATTCGCTTGAACTTGACGCGCCCGCCGGTGCGCGGCTGGCCTCGGGGCGCGAGGTGATGGGGACGGTCAACTTCATTTCCCGCTCGGCCGACCCCGAGACGCGCACCTTCCGCGTCGAGGTGACGATCCCCAACCCGGACGGGCGAATTCGCGACGGCCAGAGCGCCGACATCCTGATTTCCGGCCAGAGTGCGGAGGGCCATCTGATCCCCGGCTCGGCGCTGACGCTCAATGATGCGGGCGAGCTTGGCCTGCGGCTGGTCGATGACGAGGGCCTTGTCAGTTTCGCCCCGGCGCAGGTCATGCGCGACACGGCGGAGGGGATGTGGCTGACCGGCCTGCCTGACGAGATCGGCGCCATCATCATCGGGCAGGAATTCACCCGCGAGGGGGCGCACGTCAACGTCACCTGGCGCGACAGCGTGGAGGATGTCGAATGATCGGCATCGTCTCCTGGGCCGCGTCGCACGCGCGGATGGTCATGGCCCTCATGGCCATGGTCCTGGTCGCCGGGGCCGCAGCCTATATCAACCTTCCGAAAGAGGGCGAGCCCGATATCGAGGTGCCCGCCGTCATCATTACCGTGCCGTTTCCGGGCATCTCGGCGGTGGATGGCGAGACGATGCTGGTCAAGCCGATGGAGGCCGAGCTTTCGGACCTCGACCGCCTGCGCAATCTCAGTGCCTTCTCGGCCGAGGGTTTCGCCGCCGCAGTGCTGGAATTCGAGTTCGGCTGGGACAAGACAGCGACCATGGCCGACATTCGTGACGCCATGGGCCGTGCCGAGGGCAAGTTCCCCTCTGGCGCAGAGAATTACTCTGTCTCCGAGATCAACTTCTCGCAATTTCCGATCATCATCGTGGCCGTCTCGGGCGATGTGTCCGAACGCACGCTGTTGCGCGCGACGCGCGACCTGCAAAGCCGCATCGAGGGGCTGGAATCGATCCTTGAGGCCGAGATCGCGGGCGCGCGCGACGAGATGGTCGAGGTGCTGATCGACCCGCTGCGGCTGGAGGCCTACAACGTCACGGCGGGCGAGCTGATCAATGTCGTGACCGGCAACAACCAGCTTGTCGCGGCAGGCGAGGTGGAAACCAGCGCTGGCGCCTTCTCGGTCACGGTGCCGTCGAGCTTCTCGAGCGAGGAGGACATCTATCGCCTGCCGGTCAAGGTGAATGGCGATTCGGTCGTGCGGCTGGGCGATCTGGCCGAAATCCGCATGACCTTTGCAGACCGCGAGGGCACGGCGCGGTTCAATGGCGACACCAACCTGGCGATTCAGGCGGTCCAACGGCGCGGCTTCAACGCCATCGACACGGCGCAGGCCGTGCGCGACGCCATCGAGGCCGAGCGCGCCACCTGGCCGCAGGAGTTGCAGGACGCCATCCAGATCACGCCCACGCTCGACAAGTCCATCCAGACCGGCGAGATGGTGACGCAACTCGAAGGATCGGTGATGACCGCCATCGCACTGGTGATGATCGTGGTGCTGGCGGCGCTGGGCGCGCGATCCGCGTTGCTGGTGGGCCTTGCCATTCCGACCTCGTTCCTGCTGTGCTTCATCCTGCTGGGGCTGATGGATGTCGCGGTGTCGAACATCGTGATGTTCGGCCTGATCCTGTCAGTGGGCATTCTGGTCGATGGCGCAGTGGTCGTCACCGAATACGCCGACAAGCGCCTGCAGGCGGGTGACGGGCCGATGCAGGCCTATGTGAAGGCCGCGCAGCGCATGTTCTGGCCGGTCATCGCCTCGACCGCGACGACGCTCTGCGCCTTCCTGCCGATGCTGTTCTGGCCCGGTGTTGCGGGCGAGTTCATGGGCCTGCTGCCGGTCACGATCATTTTCGTGCTGTCGGCCTCGCTGGTCGTGGCGCTGATTTTCCTGCCGGT